>NZ_JBFULH010000281.1:0-5530 GCF_056400445.1 Pseudomonas sp. P5_B2
CTCATTACGCGAACGGTCGCCCTTATACATGGCGCCGACCTGCGGCACACTGACGTGGGATTCGTCGATCACCAACAAGGCATCGGCCGGCAGATAGTCGAACAACGTCGGCGGCGCCTGGCCGGATTCACGACCGGACAGGTAGCGCGAGTAGTTTTCGATGCCGTTGCAATAGCCCAGTTCGAGAATCATCTCCAGGTCAAAGCGGGTGCGCTGCTCCAGACGCTGGGCTTCAACGAGTTTGTTGTTGCTGCGCAGGTAATCCAGACGCTCCTGCAACTCGACCTTGATGCCTTCGATGGCGCCGAGCAGGGTTTCCCTCGGCGTCACGTAGTGGCTTTTCGGATAGAACGTGAAGCGTGGCAGCTTGCGGATCACTTCGCCGGTCAGCGGATCGAAAGCGGACAGGCTCTCGACTTCGTCATCGAACAGTTCGATGCGAATCGCTTCAAAATCGGATTCCGCCGGGTGGATATCAATTACATCGCCACGCACCCGGAAGGTTGCACGGGCGAATTCCATGTCGTTGCGGGTGTATTGCAAGTCCGCCAGGCGACGTAGCAAGGCGCGCTGATCGAGTTTGTCACCGCGATCCACGTGCAAGACCATCTTCAAATAGGTTTCCGGGCTACCCAGACCGTAGATGCAGGACACGGTGGTGACGATGATCGCGTCTTTGCGCTCCAGCAACGCCTTGGTTGCTGACAGGCGCATCTGCTCGATGTGGTCGTTGATCGAAGCGTCTTTCTCGATGAAGGTGTCGGACGACGGTACATAGGCTTCGGGCTGGTAGTAGTCGTAATAGGAAACGAAGTACTCCACCGCGTTGTTCGGGAAAAACGCCTTGAACTCGCCATACAACTGCGCGGCCAGGGTCTTGTTCGGCGCCAGCACCAGGGTCGGACGCTGCACTTGCGCGATCACGTTGGCGATGCTGAAGGTCTTGCCGGAGCCGGTCACACCGAGCAACGTTTGGTGCGCCAGGCCGGCTTCGATGCCTTCGACCATCAGGCGAATGGCTTCCGGCTGATCGCCAGCGGGCTCGAAGCGGGTGACTAGCTGGAATTCAGACATTCGATACCCCTGGGGTCGCGCCTGCCTAGTCAAACCAGCAGGAACGAAAAAGGCCGCAAACGACGCACGTCGCCCGAGGAAAAAACTGGATTGTGCTCAATGTGGAGTCGATTGCCTGCTGTTTCAAGGCAAACGTCCTACATCCCGTGAATCCTTTGACGGCGCCAATCGACTAATGGTCGAAAAATAATCGGAAAAACTTACCGGAAAAGCCGAATCGTCTGTCGCCATCAATCGCCGATGACCTCTATACTAGCTCCCCGTTTGTGCACCGCTCTAGTGCATTCGGCTGGAGCGCGACACGTCCCTCCACTCTCCATTCAGAGCCGCCGCAAAAATGAGCCTGTTCTCAGCTGTCGAAATGGCACCACGCGATCCAATCCTGGGCCTCAACGAAGCATTCAACGCCGATACCCGTACCAACAAGGTGAACCTGGGGGTCGGTGTTTACTGCAACGAGGAGGGGCGAATTCCACTCCTGCGCGCCGTTGTCGAAGCCGAGACGATTCGCGTCGCTCAACACGCTTCCCGTGGCTACTTGCCAATCGATGGCATCGCTGCCTACGACCAGGCTGTGCAGAAATTGTTGTTCGGCAATGACTCGCCACTGATCGCTTCTGGCCGCGTCATCACCACTCAGGCGGTGGGTGGTACCGGCGCMCTGAARATCGGTGCCGACTTCCTCAAGCAACTGCTGCCGAACGCTGTCGTGGCGATCAGCGACCCGAGCTGGGAAAACCACCGCGCGCTGTTCGAAACCGCCGGTTTTCCGGTGCAGAACTACCGCTACTACGACGCAGCGACCCACGACGTAAACCGTGCCGGCCTGCTGGAAGACCTGAACGCCCTGCCCGCCGGCTCGATCGTTGTGCTGCACGCTTGCTGCCACAACCCGACCGGCGTGGACCTGAGCCCGGCGGACTGGAACAACGTACTGGAAGTCGTTAAAGCCAAAGGCCACGTACCGTTCCTCGACATGGCCTACCAGGGTTTTGGCGATGGCATCGACGAAGACGCCGCTGCTGTGCGCCTGTTCGCTGAATCTGGCCTGACATTCTTCGTCTCCAGCTCTTTCTCCAAATCGTTCTCGCTGTACGGCGAGCGCGTTGGCGCCCTGTCGATCGTCAGCGAATCGAAAGAAGAAAGCGCGCGTGTGCTGTCGCAAGTCAAACGCGTCATCCGCACCAACTACTCCAACCCGCCAACCCACGGTGCAAGCATCGTCGCCGCTGTGCTGAACAGCCCGGTCCTGCGTGCCCAGTGGGAAGAAGAACTGGCGGAAATGCGCCTGCGTATTCGCGGCATGCGCATCCAGATGGTTGATCTGCTGGCGAAAAACGCCCCGCAGCGCGACTTCAGCTTCGTGGGTCGTCAGCGCGGCATGTTCTCTTACTCCGGCCTGACGGTTGAGCAAGTCACCCGTCTGCGTAACGAGTTCGGTATCTACGCCCTGGACACCGGCCGCATTTGCGTGGCTGCGTTGAACCAGAGCAACATCGACGTGGTGACCAAGGCCATCGTTCAGGTGATCTGAGTCGCCGCATGATGGAAAACGGGAAGCCATATGGCTTCCCGTTTTTTTATGGGTCGCAGATATCTCTCGACCCGACGGCCAGGCCCTCTAGACTGCACACCATCCTATTGTGGGAGCTGGGCTTGCCCGCGATGAGGCCATCACATTCAACATTGATGTTGGCTGATCGACCGCTATCGCGGGCAAGCCCGGCTCCCACAGGTTATGAGTACACCCGAGAATTTTTGCGAGAACACACATGAAAAACGATGACCTACGCGCAGACCGCGATGAGCTGGACCACTTCGTGCCTCGCACCCCGGCCAAACGCGGCAGTAACCTGGTGATGCAAGTCGCTGCGGGCGTGTTTCTCGGCGGTCTGGCCTTGTGGCTGGTGCAACTGGCCGCCACGACGCTCTACACCAAAATGATGCTCGGCACCTTTACCTTCGGCGGTTAAGCCAGTTCGGTTGCACGCTGGCTGGCGGCATCGTCATAGGCAACATAGAGCGACTCAGCGATCTGACTCTTGATCGCCTTGGTGCTTTCCAGGCCCAGCACAAAACCCTCGGCCTTGCCGCCGGCACGGTTCAATTCCTCAGCGGTGCTGGCCTGGGTGATTGCGTCGAAGAGTTTTTCGGCGTGGGGRCCGACACCTTTGGGCAAGCTGATTTGAGCGATGCTCATGCGAACACCCCGATGTGGTGAGGTGTGCAGGTTGGGTGATTCATGGCGCGTACCTTTTCGGCGAATGGCCGGCAGCGCGTGTTACCACTTCCGGGCGGCCATGGTAGACCTCTGGAACGAATCTGGTAACCGCCCATGGCCGATAAACCACCGCCTGTCCCGACGAATTGGCCCAGTTGCCATCTCACGCTTGACTTCTCTTTTTGAATCAGTAACATAGGCGCCATTCCGCGATAGCTCAGTTGGTAGAGCAAGTGACTGTTAATCACTGGGTCCCTGGTTCGAGTCCAGGTCGTGGAGCCATACAAGGTTCCAGAGAAGGCTTTCAAAATCTCTGAAACTCCGAAGAACCCCGCCTTCTCAGGCGGGTTTTTTCGTTTCTGGCGCTCCATCGGACTTCGGTGGATACCGCCGCCAGAGAGCAGGTTCCCGGCTGAGCTGAGCCGGGACTGAACTTACTGCTTCAATATAAACGTAGTCAGGGTTTGCAAATCGTCCGGGCTTAACTGCGCGAAAGGCGGCATCGGGATATCCCCCCATTTGCCAGCACCACCGTGCTGAATGCTGGACGTGACCTTGGCCAACGCCTGTGGATCTTTGGCGTATTTGGCAGCCACATCGTGATAGGCCGGGCCTACGACCTTATGATCGATCGCGTGACAGGACAGACAGGCGTTGTTCTGGAGCAAAGCCATGGCATCGGGTTTTGCGACAGGCGCCGCTGGGGRCTGGCTTGACGACAGGCTCGAGGCCGCCTGCACATCGGCATCGCTCGCATGAGCACTGCCGTAGGTCGACGCAAGGTAGGCGCCGATCATGGTCACATCCTGATCAGTGATTGGAGCCCCATACACCTTCTGCATCTTGCCCGCTTCGGCCGTCCACTGCGCGAGGCTCATGCCAGGAGGCTGAAAGTTGATGTAATCAGCAGAGTGGCAGGTGGCACATTTTTGCTGGGCCAACTGATAACCAGGCAGCGCATTGGGCTTGAGCACTGCCGTTTCCGGCGGCAAGGTGATCGACAGCGGCGCTGCGCTCGCCAGGGTAGCCAAACAAACCTGAGCCGCGCACAGCAAAGTGGTCATGCGTTTCATGAGTTTCATGCGGGCCCCTCAGGCGACAGTCACGTGGCTGGTTTCTATGACATTGCGGCGGTAGCCACTAGGGTTCCAGTCGGCTCGCAGCGGTTGCGTCTCGCCCGCACTGTTACTGGCTCGCACCATCAATTGCGTGGCGCCCTTGCTGGTAAAGGTGATCGGCAGCGTCCATTCACGGAAGGAGAAACGGCCAAGGTCCTTCCCAAGCTTGGCTTCGCGCCAGTTTTTTCCGCCGTCGATCGAAACTTCCACCTTGTTGACGCCAACACCGCCGTCGAACGCAATACCCTTGAGCACCACGTTTTTTTTCAGCGGCAATACATCGCCATGTTTAACGCTGGTGATGAAACTGCGTATCGCCAATTTTGAAATCGGCTTGGTTTGTGCCGCAGTGGTGCCGGGGGCGATGCACAGACAATCGTTGTCCGGAAGGCGGTAACCTTTCGCCATGAAGAAACCGTCGAAGGTATGGTCGACGACTTCGATTTCATTCAGGTGCTTGATCCAGTACGTGCCGAAATAGCCTGGTACTACCAGACGTATCGGGTAGCCGTTGAGGAATGGCAGATCGGTTCCATTCATCGACCAGGCGATCATGGGCTCACCGTCCATGGCATGGCTGATGTCCAGGGCCTTGATGTACTCCGGCGTGCTTGGCAGCACTGGCTTATCGAGTCCACGGAAGGTCACTTGTTTGGCGTCGACTTTTACACCGGCCTTTTCCAATACTGCCTTGAGTGGCACTCCCACCCAACGGGCATTACCCATCGAACCATTGCCCAACTGAGCGCCAAACACACGCGGCATAGAGAAGCCACGGCTGTTACCCGAACACTGATTGACGGCCACCACTTCTACCGGTTCGGCGAGGGCTTTGAGCTCTGCAAGGGAAAGCGACAGCGGCGTATCGACAAAGCCCTTGACCGTCAGGCGGTAAGTATCCGGATCGATGCTGGTAGGAAAATTGGCCAGGTGATAACGCACGAAAAAGGCGTCATTCGGCGTGATGGGGCCTTCGTTGAAAACAGGGAACGGCGTCTCCAGGTGCGGCGGGCGAGTGGTCACCAAGGTCAACGGACGTTTTTGCGGGTATTGCACCAGCGGCCGTGGACCCGCAGCAAAAGTCACCTCTTCGGCAGTTTCATCGACCGCCTTGGTT
>NZ_JBFULH010000282.1:0-5441 GCF_056400445.1 Pseudomonas sp. P5_B2
GTCCTGTAGCAACAAATAGGCAGGAAGTATCAGGCGGAAAAAGTCAGCATCATTAGTATGCTTAACAGTTACGGAAGTTAGCGCTTCTAAAAGGCTGGTGGCGGCACGTATTCTGTAGCAGGCATCTTCAAATAACAGATGCGGTGCAGCATGTGTGTCTATATAGAAAGTTGGGTTGTTTGATGCGCTGGCTTTAAGAGGTTGATAGCGATTCACAGACGAACTCCTTTAACGCGCTTGTGTGTTGAGGGCGCGGGTAATTTTTATTAATGATGATGGTGCGAATGCGTTGCTTAAGGGCTGAACCATCGCAGGTGTGCAATGGTTCAGAGTTCATTCGGAATTTACGCGACCTGTGCTTTAGCTATGGGACGATCCGCACATGCAGGATTCATTGGTGGAAGAGGAGCTGTCAGCGCAGGCCAAGCCCTCAAATCGAGATCCAGATCGCTGAACTTGCTTGAGTCAAAAATGGGCGTTTTGTTGCCATCACGACGTTGTTCATCGTAATCGCCCAGAATTCGCATGCAGACTTTGAATAGCAATGTCATCGCTATCAGGTTGACCAGGGCCAGCAGTGTCATGGTGATGTCGGCAAACGCAAGCACCGTTGAGAGGTCTTCGACCGAACCCCAAAAGACCAGCATCAATACTAATGCGCGGTACGCAATTAATGATTTACGAGGGCTGGCAATGATAAACCGTAAGCTGTTTTCTCCCAGGTAGTAGTTGTAAAGCATTGCCGTGAACACAAACAGTGCAAGTACCACGCTGATAAACATCCGGCCCCAATCACCTACCACCGCAGCCAGCGAATTTTGTGCCAGCGCAATGCCATCGCCTTCGAAACCGGGTGCATAAAAACCGGAAAGCAAAATGATCAGCGCAGTACAGGTGCAAATAACGATGGTATCGATGAAGACGCTGAACGCCTGCACCACGCCTTGTGCCACCGGATGGGAGATCTTCGCCGTGGATGCGACATTAGGCGCACTGCCCAGGCCTGCTTCATTGGAGAACACACCGCGCCTGACCCCCATGATGATTGCAGTGCCGATGAGCCCGCCAAACGCCTGATCCAGCCCGAAAGCGCTTTTCACAATACTGATCAGCACGCCGGGGACCTGGTCAAATTGCAACACAATGACGTAAAGCGTCACGCCGATGTAAGAGATAACTTTAAGGGGAACCAATAGATCGGCTACAGCCGCGATTCGCTTTATACCGCCCACGAACACTATGACCAGCAACAACGACAGTGTGAATCCGGACCACATCGTCGATAAACCAAAGGCATTGTTGAGAGAGTGCGATACGGCATGAGACTCAAGGCCATTGATGGCAAACCCGAAGGTCACCAGCAGTAGGAGCGCAACAATCGTACCGAGCCAGCGTTTGCCAAGACCGTGCTGGATGTACCAGGATGGGCCCCCTCGATATTGACCGTTTGCATCGCAGCGTTTGTAGAGTTGACCCAGTGAGCATTCGAAAAAGCTGCTCGACATCCCCAGCAGGGCGGTCATCCACATCCAGAACACTGCGCCGGGGCCGCCCATGCTCAAGGCAATACCGACGCCCACAATATTGCCCGTTCCCACCCGTCCGGCCAGGCTAAGCGTCAATGCCTGTAATGAGCTCAAGTGGTTGTTGCCGGTGTGCGAACTTCCACGTAACACAGAAATCATGTGTACGAAGTAGCGAAGCTGTACAAATCGTGAACGGATGGTGAAGTAGGTTCCCAGTCCAAGAACCAAAGGTATCAAAACCTTTCCAGAGAGAAAGTCGTTGATGACGTCAAGCATTCAAAGCTCCTTGCTGTTTTTGAGAGTGCTGGCGAATCGATGGTGTACAAAATCCTGAAATTTTTCAGGTCCCGTAATATCAGGTCATCTATCAATTTTCGCAATTTCGCAAGTTGCTTAAATGTGATGCGAGTAGCTGCTATGGTTGCGCCTTCTGACGCTGTTTTGATGGACTAATATGCGTGATTTTCTACCTGCTAACTTAAAGCTACTGTGTAGTCACTACCGATCTGTCGCTGAAGTATGTAGGAAACTTCGGATTAATCGCGGGCAATTTAATAAATACCTGAGCGGAAATAGTATTCCCACGGCTTTTAACCTAAAGCGGATTTGTGATTTTTTTGGAGTGGAGGAGTTCGAAATTGGGTTGCCGACAGATCAATTCGTCAGTCTTATTGGTGGCAAGACAAAGCTGGTAAGCCATTTGCGCGAGGTCTCGGCGCCGGAACGGATACTTGAACATCTTCGGCAACAGACCTCCTTGCAACTAAAATCCTATACCGGGTACTACTATGAGTATTACCACGCGATGACAGAGCCCGGTTCTATTATTTGCGCTTTGGTGCATGTATATGAAGAAGACCAGCACTTCATGTATGAGCGAAATGAACGTTTACAAATAGCCGGCGTGGACGAGGAATATGAGCAGTATCGGTATGTGGGGGTTGCCTACTATTTACAGGATCGATTGTTTCTCATCGATTATGAGTCGCTGACGTCCAACGAAATCAGCCAAACCATTCTTATTCCTAGCTTCAAAAGCTGCATTACTCGACTCAACGGCTTGAAAATGGGCGTTTCCGCTGCAGACCATCGCACTCCCGCGTGTTCGCGTGTTGTTTGGGAGTATCTCGGTCAGGAGGTCAATCGAATCGATGCGTTTCGAAAGGTACGGCTATACAGCATGGATGATCCCGTCATTGACGATGATCTGCGCGGACGTCTTGCGCAAACCAGCGTTATTGACGGGCTCTTTGTTATATCGTGAGGCTGACACTGATCTTGGAAATCGGTGCCCCATGGCTATAAGGCTTACTCCCTCCCAAGGCTCAATATTGCGATCCATCCGGACTATCAATCTGCTCCAGCATCCACTTCACAAAATCGCGCACTTTGGGCACTTCCGCCGAATGCTCGGGATATGCCAGGAAATACGCATCCGTGCTGGGCATCGCGTGCTTCCACGGTATGACCAGTTTGCCGTCAGCCAATTCCTCTTCCACCAGAAACCTTGGTAACAGCGCCACGCCGCAGCCGACCTGAGCGGCGCGGATGCACATGTAGAAGGTTTCAAAGCGCGGGCCGTGGTAGCTGTGCTCGGTGTGGTAGCCCTGACTGTCGAACCAGTCGTGCCAGGCCTGGGGCCGGGAGGCGTTTTGCAGCAGGACAAGGTCGGTGAGTTGCGTCGGGTCGGTGAACGGCGTATCAGGCAGGCTGCCTGGGGCGCAAACCGGCACCAGTTCTTCACCAAACAGCTTCAGGCATTCGGTGCCGGGCCGTGAGCCCTGGCCGAAGTAGAACGCCAGATCGCTGCGACCTTGCAGCAAATCGTCGGCTTCCTGCTCGCTGCACAGGTCCAGGTGAATCGACGGATGGCGCAGGCGCCAGCCTTTCAGACGAGGCACCAGCCAACGCGCACCGAAAGTCGGCGGGGTCGAAACGCGCAAGACTTCGGTTTCACCACCGTAGGAGCGCAGGTAATGGGTAGACATCTCCACCTGAGTGAGGATTTTTCGTACTTCTACCAGATACAAATCACCGGCCGGGGTCATTTGCAGGCGTCGGCGCACGCGGCGGAACAACAAGTGCTGCAACAATTCTTCGAGTTGCGCGACTTGTTTACTGACGGCGCTCTGGGTCAGGTTCAGCTCTTCGGCGGCCCGGGTGAAGCTCAAATGCCGGGTTACGGCCTCGAAACACTGCAGGGCTGTGATCGACGGCAGGTAGCGTTTATTCAGCATTGTTTGTCCTTTTTCTTGTTTCTTTCTTACCAGCAATTCGCAGCATGAATAAACGGAATGATATCTCTCTTAATCGTCGTTTGTTGGGTAACCTCCGGGGAGCTAAAACTACAGGTCTGATCAGCCGTGATGATTCCGGCTGCACCCTTTGTTTTTTTGCTCGAGGAGTAACCCATGGTTGCCGCATTGCTTGATCGTCTTGGTGTGAACCCGGCCCTGTACCAGAACGGCAAAGTGCCGGTGCATTCGCCAATCGATGGCAGCCAGATCGCCGCCGTAAACTGGGAAGGTGCTGCTGAAGTCGAGCAGCACATCAGTCGTGCCGATCATGCGTTCGAGCTGTGGCGCAAGGTTCCGGCGCCGCGTCGTGGCGAACTGGTACGCCAACTGGGCGACATCCTGCGTGAATACAAGGCTGACCTCGGCGAGCTGGTGTCCTGGGAAGCCGGCAAGATCACCCAGGAAGGCCTGGGTGAAGTTCAGGAAATGATCGACATCTGCGATTTCGCGGTCGGCCTGTCCCGTCAGTTGTACGGCTTGACCATCGCGTCCGAGCGTCCTGGCCACCACATGCGCGAAACCTGGCACCCGTTGGGCGTCGTCGGCGTCATTAGTGCGTTCAACTTCCCGGTCGCAGTCTGGGCCTGGAACACCGCGCTGGCGCTGGTGTGCGGTAACCCGGTGATCTGGAAGCCGTCTGAGAAAACTCCATTGACCGCGCTGGCCTGCCAGGCGCTGTTCGACCGCGTCCTGAAAAACTTCAGCGATGCACCGCCACACCTGAGCCAAGTGATCATCGGCGGCCGCGATGCCGGCGAAGCACTGGTCGATGACCCGCGTGTCGCGCTGATCAGCGCCACCGGCAGCACCCGTATGGGTCGCGAAGTGGCGCCGAAAATTGCCGCGCGATTCGCCCGTAGCATTCTGGAACTGGGTGGCAACAACGCCATGATCCTCGGCCCAAGCGCCGACCTGGACATGGCCGTTCGCGCCATCCTGTTCAGCGCCGTCGGCACCGCCGGTCAACGTTGCACCACGCTGCGTCGCCTGATCGCGCACGAATCGGTGAAGGAAGAGATCGTCACCCGCCTGAAAGCCGCCTATTCCAAAGTGCGCATCGGCCATCCGCTGGAAGGCAATCTGATCGGCCCGCTGATCGATAAACACAGCTTCGAAAACATGCAGGACGCGCTGGAGCAGGCCTTGAGCGAAGGCGGCCGAGTGTTCGGCGGCAAGCGCCAACTGGAAGACAAATTCCCTAATGCTTACTACGTCGCGCCGGCCATTGTTGAAATGCCGGAGCAGAGCGACGTGGTGTGCCACGAAACCTTCGCCCCGATTCTGTACGTGATCGGTTACAAGGATTTCGACGAAGCCCTGCGCTTGAACAATGCCGTGCCACAAGGCCTGTCGTCCTGCATCTTCACCACCGATGTGCGTGAAGCCGAGCAATTCATGTCGGCGGTCGGCAGCGACTGCGGCATCGCCAATGTCAACATCGGCCCGAGCGGCGCAGAAATCGGTGGCGCATTTGGTGGTGAAAAAGAAACCGGCGGTGGTCGTGAATCGGGCTCCGATGCATGGCGCGGGTACATGCGCCGTCAGACCAACACCGTGAACTACTCGCTGGAGTTGCCGTTGGCTCAGGGTATTACCTTCGACTGATGGACCGTAGTGC
>NZ_JBFULH010000283.1:0-5405 GCF_056400445.1 Pseudomonas sp. P5_B2
TTGTTCATCTGGATGACCCCGCCACGTCTGGTCCTTTGCTGGCCCGCACCGCCACGAATGAATGGGTGCTTGACCTGCGTTTACGCCTGCGCGGTGGCGGGCCCACAGGTCGTCTCAAGACCAGGAAAGCAGAAAAACTGAAACGCAAAAAAGAGCTAAGCGATGCGCTGCAAGTGTTCAAGTCAGCAGAAAAATCCACGACAGCCGACCTGAAAAAAGCGCAAGACGACATGCTGGCTGCGAAATCCGACGCCTATGGTCTCTTATCCAGACGGTATGTAGAAAAACTGGAGGGGATGATCAATGGCTATCAACAGGCGCTTGGACAGTTAGGTGAATGGCGTAACCTCGGGGGCTCGGAGGGTTACCTCTACGACTTGCTGCGCCTGAGCACCGAGTTGCAAAGAGACCTGTCGTTTTGGTTCACGATAAAAAAAATCGAGTACGCCCTGTTAACCGATGGACTGGCAGAAGCCACAACCCCCGAAACGCTGACGCAGCAGGTCTTTGTCGAGAAGATCAAGTTGGCGACCGAGTTGAGCCACCAAATGGTCGAGAAACTGAACCTGTCGAACGCCACACTTGAGGGCATCAGTGCGTCCGGGCGGGCGGGAATCACCCAAGCCATCGAGATCTCCCGGCTAATGMCATCGTTCACAGTGTTGCAACTGAAAGCCAACGAAATTGGCATGGCCCAGGAACTCTGCATGCAGGAGCAGGCCGGTTCGAGCATGTCCGAAGCCCGTGACGCCATCGGTAACATTCTGGTGAGCGCCGGCGAGGGCGCACATCAAATTGCGAACCTGGCAAAGGGGACCGCTGTCGCTACTGATTCCCCGAGCCCCATTGAAGTGCTGGATAATCTTGTCGAGGTCTTTGCCAACGCCGATCAGCGAATCCAGGAACTTCCTGAGACGTTCCCCGAGCTGTTCAAACAACTTCAACTCGATCATGTGCGCAAACTCATCAACGAGTTTGCCCAGGTGACGCAAGACCACCTTCATAAACTGCTGCCCGAGGAAAACCAGCCGGAACTCCCGGCTCCTGCGCGTGCGGGCACCTCGCGAGCACCGGTCAAAGTGAGCAAGTCCCGGCCCCGCGACCGCGGTAAAAATGAACCCGCTAAATCCCCGGACACGCCCCTCAAACCATTCAAAGCCACGACTCACCAACAACCCGCCCCGGTGCAACAAGACCTGGAAATCATCAACGATGGCCTGGAACTGAACCTCGATACCAACAGCTTTATAGAACGCACTCGCAAAGACGCTTTGCGCCCAAAACGCATACCCGTCGAAATGCAGGAGTTGTTCGAGCAGCGAGCACTCAAGCTGGAACAGAGTGCGAACAATGTCGAGCTGGCCATGAACCGGATCAAAAAAGCCGAAGGCACTCCCCCCGCCGTCGCATCACTTGGCCTTGAACTGCGCGAGGCGGCAACACGACTGCGCAAGGAAGGTGTTGGTGTTCGAGCCCGTTTGTACAAACAGCGAAAACCGGTACAAAGCGCTTTCAGATGGATGCATGAAAACCAGCAGGTTGAACTTCGCCGCGACAAGCAAGGCCGAATCCAGACGAAGCAGTTGGGCGACTATTTTCAGGAATACCGGATTCTGGATAAGACAAACAAAAACTCGGCGTTATGGGTCGCGCATTTCCACTACGAAACCTTGAAGAGTCCGGGCGATAAACCCAAGGCGGTCCACCTGAAGATTTCGGATGACTATCTGAAAACGCTCACACCCGAGCTGCAAGCGCTACTCAATACCGTCGAACCCATTGATGGCGTGCTGCGAAGAATAGTCAATCCCGAACTGCTCAAACTGTTTTTGGACCTGGAGCCCGCGCTACAGAACTGAGTAGCCTCTGCTCAGCGCCAGGCTTTTTCCAGACGCCGGAGTGCAGCAAGGATCGCCACTTCGGGCACCGCCGCAAAACCCAGGACCAGCCCGGCGCGCTGGTCCGGCGGCCGTTGCGAATCCGGTAACCAGTAGCTGCTGAGCGCATTGATCTCGACATCAACACTGACGGCTTTTTCCACCAGTTCGCGCTCGCGGGATTGAGACTCGACTGCCACCGTCAGATGCAGTCCTGCCGCGACACTTGGCAGACTGCCAATACCTGGAATGTTCTGCGGCCAACCTGCCAGCAATGTATTACGCCGGCTCAGGGCGGCACGGCGCATGCGGCGTATGTGTCGTTGAAAGTGCCCGGCGGCCATGAACTCGGCCATCACCGCCTGGGTGCTCACTTCGGAATGCCGGACGTCCACCGCCCGCCGCTGAGAAAACGCCTGCACCAGCGCCGGTGGCAACACCAGATAACCCAAACGCAATGCTGGGAAGGCGACTTTGCCAAAGGTCCCGACATACAACACCCGCCCCTGCCGATCGAGCGCCGCCAATGGTGCCAGTGGTGCGCCGCTGTAGCGGTATTCGCCATCATAGTCGTCCTCGACGATCCAGCCTTGGGTGCGCTCCGCCCAGGCGAGTAATTCAAGGCGTCTCGCCAGACTCATCACCACCCCTGTCGGGTATTGATGCGAGGGCGTGACATACGCCAGCCGACAATCACTTAACCCGGCCAATTCCCGGCAATCAATGCCTTCACTGTCCACCGCCACGCCGTGCAACCGCGCACCGGCCACGGCAAACGCATGCCCCGCCGCGCGATACCCCGGATTTTCAATTGCAACCCCGTCCCCAGGTTCCACCAGCAGCTGTGCACAAAGGCTAATCCCCTGCTGCGCGCCACTGGTGATCACTATTTGTTCAGCCGTGCATTGCATGCCCCGTGAACTGCGCAAATAGGCGGCGATGAGTCCGCGCAAACGCTCGTCACCCGCCGGATCGCCGTAACACAGCTGCTGCAAATCCGGTTTACGCCAGAAAGCCGCATTCAGCTTGGCCCAGACCTCGAAAGGAAACAGATCAAATGCCGGCACACCGACCCGAAATGCTCGGGGTGGTCCACTCGGCGGCAAGGCCAAATGGTTCTTTTCAACGCGCCCCAAGGCACCGCTGTGGATAACTTTACTGGATGAAACCACAGGTAAATCCAGCCGATTTGTGGATAAGGTTGTGGGTAACCCTGTTGACAACCCTGTGGATACTTTTGTGGATAATTTTTTCGCCGGGAACGCGGTTTGGGGCAATTGTGCGACGTAAGTTCCGTCTCCGACTCGACCTTCGATAAAGCCCTCGGCATAGAGTTGATCGTAGGCTCGCACCACACTGTTTCGGGAGATCGCCAGCGCTGCCGCCAGATCGCGACTGGCCGGTAATCGCGTGCCGCTCGCCAAGCGTCCGTCCAGCACTCTCAGGCGCAATGCCTGATAAAGCTGACGACTCAGCCCCTGACGGCGATCGAGTTCGATACCGGCGGGATTGAACGACAGGGAAAGCGGCGCATCCGGCATGGTAATGGACCTATGAAATTGGTCAGTAATGGCTCTTACAACAGACCAATAGCCTGCCTAGGATAGAGACATTCGCCAAGGAATTTTTCCATGTACAACCCCAGCAGCTTTGCCATCAGAGATTTGGATGAACTGCGGCAGCAAATCCTCGGTACCCGCCTTGCCATGGTGGTGACCCACGGCGAGCAAGGCCTGCAAGCCAGCCATCTGCCGTTGTTGTTCAAACCTGATGAAGGTCCCAATGGCACCCTATATGGCCACTTCGCCCGCGCCAATCCGCAATGGAAAGACTTGCAGGATGGCGCTGAAGCGCTGGTGATCTTCGCCGGTGCCGATGCTTACATCAGCCCGGGGTTTTATCCGAGCAAAGCCGAACACGGCAAAGTCGTGCCGACCTGGAATTACGTCGCCGTGCACGCCTATGGTACAGCCGACGTATTCACTGATGCCGAGCGCCTGCTCAACCTGGTCAGCGCACTGACTGATCGTCACGAAGCCGGCCGCACCCAGCCGTGGAAAGTCGCCGACGCTCCCGTCGACTACATCGACGGCATGCTCAAGGCGATTGTCGGGTTTGCCCTGCCTATCCAGCGTCTGGAAGGCAAACGCAAGCTCAGCCAGAACCGCAGCACCGAAGATATCGCCGGTGTGCGCGAAGGGCTCGCCGCCAGACCCGATGTGCACGATCAGGCTCTCGCCCACTTGATGCGTTAAGGAATGAACATGAGTCAGATTGAAATTCGCCAGGTCAGCGCCGACGACCATGCCGCCTGGCTGCCGCTGTGGCAAGCCTACCTGCGCTTCTACAACACCGAGTTGCCTGACACGGTCACTGGCAGCACTTGGCAGCGCATGCTCGACTCGACTGAACCGACACATTCGGCGTTGGCGTGGATCGATGGCAAAGCGGTCGGCATGGTGAACTTCATCTACCATCGCTCGAACTGGAGCATCGAAAACTCCTGCTATCTTCAAGACCTGTTGGTGACGCCAGAAACCCGCGGCACCGGCGTCGGCCGCAAACTCATCGAATTTGTCTACGCCACCGCCAAAACGGACGGTTGCGGTAAAGTCCACTGGCTGACCCACGAAACCAATGCCACCGCGATCCAGCTCTACGAGCGCATCGCCGAACGCCCCGGTTTCATCCAGTTTCGCAAAGCCCTTTAAGGTTCAAGGAGAACACCATGTCGACTTCACTCGCGGAATGGAAAGGTGCACCGGCGCCCACCGTTCAAACGATCGAAGGGCGTTTCATTCGCCTGGAAAAACTCGACCCGGCGCGTCATGGCGAAGGCTTGTTCAACGCCTTGCAAGGCCCCGGTGCCGATCCGAAGCTCTGGGACTATTTGCCTTATGGGCCTTTCCCGGAGCGTAGTGCATTCAACGATTGGCTGAACAACCATGCGGCCAACAGCGACCCGTATTTTTTCAGCGTGATCGACCGTGTCAGCGGTGAGGTGCAGGGAATTCTCAGCCTGATGTCGATTGTCCCGGCACAAGGTCGCATCGAAATCGGCCATGTAACCTTCGGCGCACCGATGCAGCGTTCACCGAAAAGTACCGAGGCGATTTACCTGCTGGCCAAGGAGTCGTTTGCGCTGGGCTATCGCCGCCTGGAGTGGAAGTGCAACAACGGCAACGCCCGCTCCAAATACGCGGCCGAGCGATTGGGCTTCAGTTTTGAAGGGGTTTTCCGCCAGCACATGGTGGTCAAGGGCCAGAACCGGGACACCGCGTGGTATTCGATGCTGGACTCGGAGTGGCTGGCGATTGGCGCGGGGTTTGAGCGCTGGCTGAGCGTTGAGAACCAGACGGGATCGGGGCAGGTGAAAACGTTGGTGGAGTGCCGCGGGTAAGCACATAGGGTTTTTCKTCGTACCTGTGGCGAGGACTCCCTCGCCACAAATTTTGTGCTGTTTTGTCAGCTCAAGTCGCGCCGGATCCGCACTACGCCCATCTCCAGACCAAACGGTCTGAACACTGC
>NZ_JBFULH010000284.1:0-5399 GCF_056400445.1 Pseudomonas sp. P5_B2
GGTCAACGACGTAGCGCGTTATCCGGAGTTTCTTCCATGGTGCTCGGCCGCCGAAGTGCTTGAGAGCTCACCCGAGCAAATGCGCGCCCGCGTAGGCGTGGCCAAGGGTGGTTTGAGCCAGCATTTCGTCACTAGAAACATACTGGTGCCCGGCCATTCAATCGAAATGAATCTTGAAGAAGGCCCTTTCACTCAATTGCACGGCATCTGGTCGTTCAAGCCGCTGACAGAAAAGGCCTGCAAGATCAGTCTGGACCTGTCATTCGACTACGCCGGACCGATTGTTCGCGCAACGTTGGGGCCCTTGTTCAATCAAGCTGCCAACACGTTGATGGACGCGTTTTGCCAGCGCGCCAAGCAAATTCATGGTTGAGGCCGTGTTAGAGGTCGAGGTGGTGTATGCCGCCGTTGATCGTCAGGTGTTGTTGGTGGTCGCTGTGCCTGAGGGCACTTCGGTGCGCGAGGCGTTGCGTCAGTCCGCGGTAGCCGCGCAGTTTCCTGAGCTGGATCTGGATCAATGCCAGGTGGGAATATTTGGCAAGGTCATTGCCGACCCGCAGGTACGCCCGGTTCAGGCAGGGGATCGCATCGAGATCTACCGGCCATTGCTGGCGGATCCGAAGGAAGTTCGTCGGTTGCGTGCCGCCAAGGCGGCCGAGGCCAAAGCCCGAAATCAGTGAGCCCTTAAACGCTGGCAATAAAAAACCCGGATATTCCGGGTTTTTTATTGCGTCGCAAATTATTGCGGAGAGGTGTTCAGTGGTTCTGGCGTCGGGACTGGAACGGTTTCTACGCCGTCGACGTCCTTCTGGATCTGGTCCAGCAACGAGCCCGGCTTGACCGGTTTTTCAGGCTTCGGCAACTCGAGGTGTTCTACGGGTTCTTTGATTGGCGTGTCGGTGCCGAGCAGGGCTTCATCGCGACTCATGCCGGGCATGAAATCACCAGAAAGGCTGGCAAGCTGATCATTTGAGTTGAAGATAACTGTAACGCGTTCCTGCTGGCGTTCACCGCCACCCGGTTGCATGCTGTACAGATAATCCCAGCGATCGGCATGGAACGTGTCGGTCAGCAGAGGGTTACCCATGATAAACCGTACTTGCTTACGGGTCATTCCCGGGCGTAACTGGTCTATCATGTCCTGCGTGACGACATTGCCCTGCTGGATGTCGATTTTGTAAACCCCGGGGAATGAACAACCGGCGAGTGCGAGCAGTCCCACAAAGGTGAAACTGGTTAGCAAGAGCTTGGTGTTTTGCATCGGTGGGCGACTTCCACTATCTTGGCTGGGACAACGTAAACGCCGATCATACCCGCATTAAGAGAAGCTGCGAAGCAGCATCGCGAGAAAGCTGACCATGGTTGAAAATAGCGAACTACGCAAAGCAGGCCTCAAAGTGACCCTGCCACGGGTCAAAATTCTGCAAATGCTCGACTCCGCCGAGCAACGCCACATGAGTGCCGAAGATGTTTACAAGGCGCTGATGGAAGCTGGTGAGGACGTCGGTCTGGCCACGGTTTACCGTGTACTGACTCAGTTCGAGGCAGCTGGCCTTGTGGTGCGGCATAACTTCGACGGAGGCCATGCGGTCTTCGAACTGGATGACGGCAAGCATCACGACCATATGGTCAACGTCGAAACCAGCGAAGTGATCGAATTCTTCGACGAAGAAATCGAGCGACTGCAGAAAGCCATCGTCGACAAGTATGGTTTCGAGATGGTTGATCACAATCTGGTGCTGTACGTACGCAAGAAAAAGTAAGCATGTCGCGCGAATTTCACATTCGCGAAACGAACGAAGGCGACCCCAGGGTCGCCTTCGTGCTGTCTGCCATTGTTAAACTTTTGTGGTAACAACCATTTTCTTSGCGTGGGCCAGRGACTCCTTGGTCAGGTCGATGCCGCCSAGCATCCGMGCCACTTCTTCCACTCGATCATTCTTGCTCAGCTTGGAAACGGCTGTGTGGGTCGCCTCTTCGCCGCGAACCTTGTGCACGAATAAATGTTGGTGACCCTGCGCCGCCACTTGCGGCAAGTGAGTCACAGTCAGCACCTGTCCGCGTTCCCCGAGTCGACGTAACAACTGGCCAACGATCTCTGCGGTCGGGCCTCCGATCCCTACGTCTACTTCGTCGAACACCAGCGTTGGTACACGCGAGGTCTGTGCGGTTATCACCTGAATCGCCAAGCTGATCCGCGACAGCTCACCGCCAGACGCCACTTTGGCCAAGGCCTTTAATGGTTGGCCCGGGTTGGCGCTTACCAGCAGCTCGACCTGCTCAAGGCCATTGGGCAGCAACTCATCACTGCTGTTAGGGCGCAGTTCTATTGTGAAACGACCGCCTGGCATGCCCAGTCGTTGGATCTCTTGCTCTACGGCGCTGGCCAGACTGCTCGACGCTTGGTGGCGCAAGTCACTCAGTTCGCGCGCCTTCTCCTGATAATGACGGGCATAGGAAGACAGTTCATCGCTCAGTCGTTCGATGGATTCATCGTTGGCATTGAGGGTTTCGATCTCATCCAGCAGCCGTTGCTGCATCTCCGCAACTTCTGTCGGCTGGATGCGGTGCTTGCGTGCCATGGTGTAGATCGCATCGAGGCGTTCTTCCAGATATTGCAGGCGCGCTGGATCGGCGTCGAAGTTGTCGAGGAAGCGGTTCAACTCGCCCACCGCTTCTTCTACCTGAATCTGCGCGCTAGTCAGCAGGCTGCTGGCCTCGCCCAGGGCGCCGATCGAGTTATTGACACTTGAGAGGCGATTGAGGCTGGCGGTCAGGGCRTTCAGGACATTGCCGGAATCACTCTCGCTGCATTGCTCGACGACTTGTCGGCAGATGCCCAGCAGCGTTTCAGCGTTGGTCAGGTTCTTGTGTTCCTGTTCCAGTTGCTCCAACTCGTTTTCGCCGAGACCGAGGTTCTCCAGCTCTTCGAGTTGATAGCTGAGYAATTGATGGCGAGCGCGTTGCTCGTCACCGGAGTTGGAAAGGCGCTCCAGTTCCTGGCGAGTCTGGCGCCAGCGTTGGGCGGCCAGTTGCACTTGGCGGGCAAGGTCCGTTGCGCCAGCGTACTCGTCGAGCAGGCGGCGGTGGGTATCGGTTTTGAGCAGCGATTGGTGTTCGTGCTGGCTGTGGATATCGATCAGCAACTCGCCCAGGGCTTTGAGGTCACCGAGCGGGCAGGGCGTGCCGTTGATGTAGCCGCGGGAGCGGCCTTCGGCGGTGATCACCCGGCGCAGAATGCACGGGCCATCACTTTCAAGGTCGCGTTCGGCGAGCCAGGTGCTGGCTTCCGGGATATCGACCAGGTCGAAGGTCGCCAGGATGTCGGCTTTGTCGGCACCGGGGCGAACCACGCCGCTGTCGGCGCGATCACCCAGCGTCAGGCCCAGGGCGTCGAGCATGATCGACTTGCCGGCGCCGGTTTCCCCGGTGATCACGCTCATCCCTCGATCGAGTTCGAGATCGAGGTGTTCAACGATGGCGTAGTTATGTACGGACAGGTGCACCAGCATAAAGGCCGCTCCCAGGCTTTAGGTCTGGTTATTTATACAGTGTTTTATTTGCGCCTGACAATGCCCTTGCCTGGCTTGATTTGCTCGGCCTGACGAAATGCCTGGCGCATCGGTACATCACAATGCAGTGCTTTTTGTAGGGTCAATCGCAACAAACCCCTTGAAGCTGATTTTTGCGGCCCCATATACCGGGACAGAAGCGTGAGTTGAGCTCACGGACGAAATTGAAAGGAGAAATCTATGGCTGACGAACAGACAGTGGATACGCAAAATCAAGACGCCAACCAGGGCTCCGCGGCTTCGGGTGAAGACCTGGCGGCTCGTGTACAAGTGCTCGAAGAGCAGCTGGCAGGCGCGCAGGATCAGGCTTTGCGTGTTGCCGCCGATCTGCAGAACGTCCGCCGTCGCGCCGAGCAGGATGTAGAAAAAGCGCACAAATTCGCCCTGGAAAAATTCGCAGGCGATTTGCTGCCGATCGTCGATAGCCTGGAGCGTGGTCTGGAGTTGTCCAACCCGGACGACGAAAGCATCCGCCCAATGCGCGAAGGTATCGAGCTGACCCTGAAAATGTTCCAGGACACCCTGAAGCGCTATCAGCTGGAAGCCATCGATCCGCATGGCGAACCGTTCAATGCTGTTCAGCATCAGGCCATGGCCATGCAGGAAAGCGCTGACGTTGAGCCGAACAGCGTGCTCAAGGTGTTCCAGAAGGGTTATCAGCTCAATGGTCGCCTGCTGCGCCCGGCCATGGTCGTGGTCAGCAAGGCCCCTGCGCCAGTTTCGCCTTCGATTGACGAGCAGGCTTGAAATTGGCCGCAAGGCCCCCATTTATAAGTCAAGCGTTTAAGTGCTACCGCAGTTAGCCACCACTGCTGCGGCAACCAAATCCAAAGTTTCGGGAGAGTGAACATGGGCAAAATTATCGGTATCGACCTGGGGACTACCAACTCCTGCGTCTCCGTGATGGAAAACGGCAAAGCCAAAG
The DNA here is from genome assembly GCF_056400445.1 of Pseudomonas sp. P5_B2. Taxonomy (NCBI): domain Bacteria; kingdom Pseudomonadati; phylum Pseudomonadota; class Gammaproteobacteria; order Pseudomonadales; family Pseudomonadaceae; genus Pseudomonas; species Pseudomonas sp. P5_B2. The sequence goes on from NZ_JBFULH010000284.1 coordinate 4,498, forward strand.
TTATTGAAAACGCTGAAGGCGCGCGTACCACGCCGTCGATCATCGCTTACRCCAACGACGGCGAAATTCTCGTAGGCCAATCGGCCAAGCGTCAGGCTGTGACCAATCCGCATAACACCCTGTACGCGGTGAAGCGTCTGATCGGTCGTAAGTTCGACGAAGAAGTCGTACAGAAAGACATCAAGATGGTCCCTTACAAAATCGCCAAGGCTGACAACGGCGACGCGTGGGTAGAAGTGAACGGCCAGAAAATGTCGCCGCCACAAATTTCGGCTGAAATTCTGAAGAAAATGAAGAAGACCGCCGAAGACTACCTCGGCGAGCCAGTGACTGAAGCGGTGATCACCGTTCCGGCCTACTTCAACGACAGCCAGCGTCAAGCCACCAAAGACGCCGGCCGCATCGCGGGCCTGGACGTTAAACGTATCATAAACGAGCCAACCGCGGCCGCTCTGGCTTACGGTATGGACAASGCGAAGGGCGATCACACCGTGATCGTTTACGACTTGGGCGGCGGTACTTTCGACGTTTCCGTGATCGAAATCGCTGAAGTCGATGGCGAGCACCAGTTCGAAGTATTGGCCACCAACGGTGACACGTTCCTGGGCGGTGAAGACTTCGACATTCGTCTGATCGACTACCTCGTCGACGAATTCAAGAAAGAAAGCGGCATGAACCTCAAAGGTGACCCGCTGGCGATGCAGCGCCTGAAAGAAGCCGCTGAGAAAGCCAAGATCGAACTGTCTTCTGCTCTGTCGACCGACGTGAACCTGCCGTACATCACTGCAGATGCCACCGGTCCTAAGCACTTGAACGTGAAAATCTCCCGCGCCAAGCTCGAAGCGCTGGTAGAAGACCTGGTTCAACGCACTATCGAACCTTGCCGCATCGCTCTGAAAGAC
>NZ_JBFULH010000285.1:0-5362 GCF_056400445.1 Pseudomonas sp. P5_B2
CGTACGTACTGGATGCCCGGCGTTGCATCTCCTACCTGACCATCGAACTCGTACGTACTGGATGCCCGGCGTTGCATCTCCTACCTGACCATCGAACTGAAAAGCGCGATCCCGGAAGACTTACGCCCTCTGATCGGCAACCGGGTGTTCGGTTGCGATGACTGCCAGATCGTCTGCCCTTGGAACCGCTTCGCCCGCCAGTCCGGGGAAAGCGACTTCAAACCCAGGCACAATCTGGACAACGCCGAATTGGCCGAGCTGTTCATGTGGGACGAGGACAAATTCCTCAGCAGCACCGAAGGTTCGCCGTTACGTCGGGCTGGTTACGAGCGCTGGCTGCGAAACCTGGCGGTTGGCCTGGGTAATGCGCCGTCAAGCATTCCGGTGCTGGAAGCGCTTAAGGCGCGTCGCGACTATCCGTCGGAGCTGGTGCGTGAGCATGTCGAGTGGGCGCTAAAGCAACACGGACTCATGTAGCAGCTGCCGAAGGCTGCGTCCGGCTGCGGACCAGTCGTCATCCTGCAAAGCGAGTCCTGCGGCCTCGAACGCAGCCTTCGGCAGCTGCTACAGGTACCGTGCGTAAGTCAGGCTTCGTCGTTATAAACGAACTTCGGCATTTCCCAGTGAAAACGAATCGCCAGCAGCCGCAACAGGAAACCGCCAAACAACGTGATCAAAATCGCCTGTTCACCGGGTAATTGCAGGTAGATGCAGAGCATGTAGCACCACGCCGCGGCGAACGAAACACTGGCGTAGAGTTCGCGGCGGAAGATCAGCGGGATGTCGTTGCAGAAAATATCGCGCAGAATGCCGCCGAACACTCCAGTGATCACGCCACTGACCGATGCCACCAGCATGCCGTGGCCCATTTCCAGCGCAGTCATGCAACCGATCAGGGTAAACGCCACCAGGCCCACGGCGTCGAGCACCAGGAATAGTGAGCGCAGGTGGCGCATCCAGCGTGCAGTGAAGACGGTGACCATCGCCGCGATCGAGGTCAGCACCAGGTATTCCGGGTGTTTGACCCAAGTCAGCGGGTAGTGGCCGAGCAGTACGTCGCGCATCGAGCCGCCGCCCAACGCCGTGATGCACGCGATCAACACCACCCCAAACCAGTCCATGCCGCGACGGCCGGCAGACAGCGCGCCGGTCATGGCTTCGGCGGTGATGGCAATCAGGTAGAGCATCAGCAACATGGCGGGGCGGTCCTTGCACAAAGGCGCGCAGTCTACTCACTTCATTGACGCCCCAAAAGAGCGCAAGAGAAAACACTGTGACCTGTGGCGAGGGGGCTTGCCCCCGTTCGGCTGCGAAGCAGTCGTAAACCTGTGCTCGCGGCAGGACTGACGAATGTAGGGGAGCGCTTCGCACTCCAACGGGGGCAAGCCCCCTCACCACAAAGGCCCAGCAGTATCAGAACTTGATGAAGTGCTTGCGGTAGTGCTGCAGCTCGGCGATGGATTCGCGGATGTCGTCCAGTGCCAGGTGGGTGCTACCCTTTTTGAAGCTGTCGCGTACGTCCGGCGCCCAACGAGCGGCCAGCTCTTTAAGGGTCGAGACGTCGAGGTTGCGGTAGTGGAAGAAGCTTTCCAGGGATTTCATGTGCGTATAAAGGAAGCGACGGTCCTGGCAGATGCTATTGCCGCAAATCGGCGACTTGCCTTTCGGCACCCACTGCTCCAGGAAAGCGATGGTCTCGGCTTCGGCTTCGACCATGCTGATGCGGCTGTCGCGAACGCGCTGGGTCAGGCCTGAGCCCCCGTGTTGACGGGTGTTCCACTCGTCCATGCCGGCGAGGATCTCGTCGCTGTGGTGGATGGCGATCACCGGACCTTCGGCCAAGGTGTTCAGATCACTGTCGGTTACGATAGTGGCCATTTCGATGATGACGTCGGTATCAGGGTTCAGACCGGTCATTTCCAGGTCGATCCAGATCAGATTCTGTGGGTTTTGCATGTGTCGGCTCCTAGGCAATGCTGCGCAGTTTAGCCTAGGCAACCAGCGTGGCGTGCTAAACTCGCGGCCGTTTTACCTAATCGCTGCATTCTTGATACGGAACACCCATGGCCAAACGCCAACTCAATCGTCGTCAAAACTGGCGCATCGAAAAGATTCAGGGCGAACGCGCTGCCCGCGCCGCCAAACGCGAGTCCTCGGCTGTCGAGGCACTTGAGGGTGGCGACCTGGGTCCGGAACAGACCGGCCTTGTGATCGCTCACTTCGGTGTACAGGTCGAAGTCGAGGCCCTCGACGGCGAGCTGGCTGGCCAGGTGTTCCGCTGTCACTTGCGTGCCAACCTGCCGGCGCTGGTAACCGGCGATCAAGTAGTCTGGCGTGCCGGCAACCAGGRCATCGGCGTGATCGTGGCGCAACTGCCGCGTAAAACCGAACTCTGCCGTCCGGACAGCCGTGGACAGCTCAAGCCTGTGGCCGCCAACGTCGACATGATCGTCATCGTCTTCGCGCCGCTTCCCGAACCTCACGCCAACCTGATCGACCGTTATCTGGTCGCTGCCGAGCACGCCGGTATCCGGCCCCTGCTGCTGCTCAACAAATTCGACYTGATCGACGAGCAGAACGCCCCGGCCCTGAATGCCTTGCTGGCGGTTTACCGCACGCTGGGTTACCCGGTGCTGGAAGTGTCGGCGCACCACGGCAATGGCATGGAGCAGTTGCAGGAACAACTGGACGGGCGCATCAGCGTGTTCGTCGGCCAGTCCGGTGTCGGCAAGTCGTCGCTGGTCAACAGCCTGCTGCCGGAAGTCGAAGCCCGCGTCGGGCCGTTGTCCGAGCTGTCCGGCCAAGGCACTCACACCACGACCACCGCGCGCTTGTTCCACTTCCCCGGTGGCGGTGAGTTGATCGACTCCCCGGGTATTCGTGAATTCGGCCTGGGCCACGTCAGCCGTGCCGACGTCGAAGCCGGGTTCATCGAGTTCAACGACCTGATCGGCACCTGCCGCTTCCGCGACTGCAAGCACGACCGCGAACCGGGTTGCGCCCTGCTCAAGGCCCTCGAAGAAGGCCGCGTGCAGCAGCAACGGATGAACAGCTACCGCTCGATCATCGCCAGCCTGCCTGAAACCAGCTACTAAACAGACGTGCCCACCGCCCCGACACTGACGGGACGGTGGGCCGCTTGTTGCGACCTACAAAACATCCCGCCGATTAAACGTCAGACACCTCTGTAGGACCTCCGCGCGCCCGCTTGAAGGACCCGTCTCTTTAACCGCGCAGGCCTTGTTGCGGCCACTCAAGTGCATACATTCAAGCCCTCTTCGCATTCCGGCGATACCGAGGGACAACCATGCAAACCTATCATTTGTTCATCAGCCATTCGTGGACCTACCCCCACGCCCATGACAACCTCGTGCGCCTGCTCAACGCCAAACCCGACTTCACCTTCAAGAATTTTTCGGTGCCGACGGACAACCCGATCGTCGACGCGCCGACCGACAAACAACTGGAAGCCGCCATCGAAAACAAGATTCGCCCGTGCTCGGCGGTGCTGATCATGGCGGGGATGTATTCGACCTACAGCAAGTGGATCAACAAGGAGATCGAGATCGCCAAGCGGATGGGCAAGGTGATCATAGCGGTCAAGCCGTTTGGAGCAGAGCGGATTTCCACGGTGGTGCGTGAAGCGGCGCACGCCGAATGTGCGTGGAACACCAACAGTATCGTCAGCGCCATTCGCCTGCACACGGCGGTGTAACCATGCGCAAGGGACTGTTTATCGGCATCAACCACTACAGCTATGTGTCGCCATTGAGCGGCTGCAACAACGACGCGATGGCCATGGCCTCGGTACTGGAACGCCACGCCAACGGGCGTCCGAACTTCAGCAGCAAGGTCCTGACCTCGGCGGAGGAAAACCTCACTCACACAAACCTGAAGCAGCAGATCCAGGGTCTGTTTTCCGGTGATTGCGACGTGGCGCTGCTGTACTTCGCCGGTCACGGCCAGTTTGATACCAGCATCGATGAAGGCCTGCTGATCCCGCAGGACTTCGGTCAGGGCGTCGAAGGCATTCGCATCAGCGACATCCTCAACTGGGCGGAAAGCGCCACCCACATCAAGAACAAAATCATCATCCTCGACTGCTGCCAGGCCGGCGCGGCGGCCGCCATGCGCGGGTTGCGCGGTGGCAGCAGCGTGATCAGCGAAGGCATGACCATTCTCACGGCCTGTAAAAAAGACCAAGTGGCGCTCGAAGGTCGCGGTCATGGTGTGTTTACCGACCTGTTACTGCAAGCACTGCATGGCGGAGCCGCCAATGTCCTGGGCAAGGTCACCCCCGGCAGCGTGTATTCGTTTGTCGACAATGCGCTGGGGGCATGGGAACAACGGCCGGTGTTCAAGACCAACGTCTCGCAATTTGTGCCGCTGCGCGAAGTGACGCCGCTGATTGCCGAAGAAACCCTGCGCAAGCTCAAGGACTGGTTCCCGGAACCGAGCTACGTGTTCCCCCTGGACCCCAGCTACGAACCGACCGAGGCCGCGTTCGATCCCGACAACGGCGACATCTTCAAGCAGTTGCAAAAGTGCAACCGCCACAGCCTGATCGAACCGGTGGACGCCGAGCACATGTACTACGCCGCCCTGCATTCCACCGGCTGCCGTCTGACCGCCCTCGGCGCCTATTACCGCGAACTCGCGATCAAGGGACATTTCTGATGCCGGTGTTTATCAGCTACCGCCACACCGACCGCGCCCACGCGATGGCCATCAACACACGCCTGACGCAGGCAAACATCAAGACCTACCTCGATGTGCTGGACCCGGAATCGCAGACCACTGAGGACATCACCACCGTCATCACCCGCAACATCACCGAATGCACACACCTGATGGCCGTGGTCTCGGAGAAGACCGCGCAGTCGTGGTGGGTGCCGTTTGAAATCGGCGAGGCGACCATCAGCAATCGACGGATCTGCTCGTACAAGATCGGACCCAGCGCGCTACCGTTGTACCTCGATAAATGGCCGAAGTTGAGCGGTGAGAACGATATCAACTTCTTTATCGATGCCTATCGCGAGGAGGCGGTCTCCAAACGCTCGATAGGGCTGGAGTCATTCAGCGAATCCGTTCGCGGCACTTACCGGCGCGATGCCGAGTTGTTCCACGACCAACTCAAGAACCGCATTCGACGGGGTTTCTGACAGATCGAGTAGGAGGCGGATTTACATCCGCCGTCCTCTCACACCACCGTACGTACGGATCCGTATACGGCGGTTCAAGCTATGCGGCTAAGCCGGTTTATCGTATCCAGTACCGAGACCAACCCAAGTTGATCCCATAGCTTCTTCGGCAGCGCCTGATTCATATGAGATGCTCCCGAGCTCCACCATGGGCCTCGGCC
>NZ_JBFULH010000286.1:0-5361 GCF_056400445.1 Pseudomonas sp. P5_B2
GCACCACAAATCAAATGTGGGAGCGGGCTTGCTCGCGAAGGGGCCAGCCCCGTCATCCCAAATCTCGGGGCTTGAACCCTTGAGCCAATAACCAACCCCGAACCATCCGCCCCTGCTCCACCTTCAACCCCGCCAGCACGTACTCAACAGGCTCAGTGCGCAACCGCCGCACCAACGGCGCCACCTCGACCCCTTGCACATGCCAGATCCCCAGCGGCTGATCCGCCGTGATCACCACCTCGGCCTCATCCACAAAACCATCCCGCAGCACCGGTGCCCGCTCGATCCTCAGCGCGTTGAAATCCGCCTTGGCATGAGCAACCTCAGCATCCGGCCAGCACCGCCGTGCCTGCCAGAAGGGCTGATCCAGCCAACGCTGTTCATCGGCATAAAAATCCCGTCCGATCCGCGCAAAGCGCAAAAATAACTGTTCCACCCGCTGCTGATGAAAGCGTTGGGCCAACGCCGCTCGCATGGGCTTTCGCAACAGCGTGTTGATCACGGCCGGCGCTTGTAACGCCGATGACAGTGATTGAAAAATCCCGTTGCCCGACAGCGGATCCACCGCCATCGCCGCATCCCCAACCCGAATCCAGTTTTGCCCACACACCTGCGGGCACAGAATCGCAGTGCTGCTGCGGGCATGCAGTTGCAGGTCGATTTCAGGTGTGGTGCCGAAAAACACCTGAGCCAACGCCGAGCCTTGGCGCCGCTGGCGACAATAGTCGAGCAACTGCGCCTTACCCGGCAGTTCGGCGCTGGCCACGTCGACCGTCCACTGCCAATAACACTGGCCGTCAGCCCGCCGCGCCATCCAGGCCCAGCCATCTTCAAGGCTTTCTACCGCGCTGGCGGTGCTGCCCGGCCTGGCCTGCCAGCGATTGAGCAGGCTGACCGTCTCCGGCCCTCTCAGGCCTTTACCCAGCGCCGGCGCCTGACGCCCTCGGGCCTCCACCAGAAAATCAGCGACCAGCGATTCGCGCCCTTCGATATCGATTCGATGCCCTATCGCGTCTGTCTGAACCGTCAGCACCCGCCCCTCGATCACCTCGACGCCAGCCAGGCGCAGGTCATCGCGCAAGCCTCGGTCGAAGCCTGGACGGTCCAACAGGAATTCAATGTTCTGCGCATGTTGCTGACCGTTCCACGACACCTGCCGCTGCGAAGGCAACGCCGCCTCCGCCAGCGCCTGATGCAGGCCCGCGCTGCGCAAGGCCTCCAGCACTCGCACCGAAACACCTTCCAACGCGGCAAACCGGCGCCACTCGCTGACCAGCGTCACGGGATAACCAAGCCGCCGCAAACCCAGGGCTACCGCCACTCCCGCAGGCCCCGCGCCGAGAATTGCAATCATGGCCCGACGCGCCGTTCAGGGCCGCGATAACGCGCGTGCTCGCGCAGCCACTCGACCACCTGTTCGTTGCTCGCCTCAGGATGTGCGACCAGAAAAGCGGCGATGTGCCCGCTCATAGCGGCACACCCCAGACTGGCGCCGGACTGCCCCGGATAAGTCCCGTGCACACACGCGGCGAAATCCGCTTGGGCACTGTTGAGCCACGACCACTCTTGTTCGGCGCAGCGCGCGTCGCCAGTGACACGCAACACCTGCGGATAATTCGCCGGGAAAACACCTTCGCCCTGCGCCGGGCTCGATGCACAGAGCAGAACGCCTCGCGCCACCGCCGCTGCACAGGCTTCGCGCAACAGGCCGCGATCCTGGCGCAGACCGAGGCTTAAATTGATCAACCGAACATCCTGCGACACCAGCCAGTCAATGGCGCTGGCGATTTGCAAGGCGCTGGTGACGCCGCGCTGGTCAAACACCTGCCCCACGCAAAACACCGCTGAAGGAGCCCGCCGCCCGATGGCTTCGATCACCGCGCTGCCATGGCCCAGCGGATCATCGCGCAAATCGCTTTCGGCCAACCCGTCCTCCAGCAACGAGAAGCGCCGCCCAGCGACGACCTGCACTTGTTGCGCAGCCGAATGGCCGCTGTCGACGACGCCGATTCGTAGTTCAGGCTTCATGCAGCACCGTTTTTGAGGTGAGTACGCCGTCGAGCAATTCAAAACGCAGATCAGCATCCGCCAAAGTTGAGGGACGGTGACTGATCAATATTCGCGTGCGCCCTGCAAACAGTCGATCGATGGCCTCGATGACTTCGCGTTCGGTGGCTTCATCCACCGCCGAGGTGGCTTCGTCGAGTACCAGAATCAGCGGGTCCTGCAACAGTGCCCGGGCAATGGCGATGCGTTGTTTCTGCCCGCCGGACAACTGCTGACCGCGCTCGCCCAACGGACTGTCGAGGCCTTCGGGCAACGACTCGATCAGGCTGTCGAGTTGCGCCAGCCGTGCGACTTCGGCAATCGCCTCGCGACTGGCGTCCGGCACGGCATAGGCCAAGTTGTCGGCGAGACTGCCGCGAAACAACACGATGTCCTGACTGACCACGGCAATCCGCCGACGCAACTGGAACAGATCCAGATCGCGCAAATCGACCTCCCCCAGCAACACCCGCCCCGACTGTGGATCATGGTGACGTTGCAGCAGATCGATGAGGGTTGATTTGCCAACCCCGGAGCCGCCGCTGAGGGCGACTTTCAAGCCGTAGGGAATGCGTGCTTCGATACCGCGCAAGGTCGTCGGGCGGCCGGGATGGCTGAAGTGCACATCGTCGAATCGCAGGTCACCGCATACAGGCATCGGTTGCGGCTGGACCGGCGACAAAACGGTCGGCTCTTCGCCGCGCAATTCCATCACGCGTCCTAAGCTGACGGTCATCCGTTGAATGGCGACGTAGAGACCAAGCAGGCTCTGAACCGGTCCGACCGCCATGCCCAAATAGGTCGAAAACGCGATCAATGCACCCAACTGCCAAGTCCCCTGCACCACCCAGTAACCGCCAATCAAAAACGCACAGGCACGGGACAATGACGTCAGTGTGCCCGGTACGGCCTGGGTGAAAAATTCGGTGACTTGCAGGCGCAGCAATTGGCTCATGTAACCGTGACCCAGCGTCTCCAGTCGTCGTGCTTCCCGCTGTTGCTGGCCGGCAGACTGGATGAACTTCATCACGGGCAAGGTTTCGACCATGAACGAGGACATGTCCGCCGAGCGCTCGCGCAATTGCCGCACATCGCGCTCGACCTTGCGCCGCATCCAGCGCAACCAGAGCACGTCGAGGGGAATCAACACCAGCGCCAACAATGAGAGTTTCCAGGAAAGGGTCAACAGCATCGCCACTGCGCAGACCAGTCCGATCACGCTCGACACCGCCGAGAACAGCGAGTCCACGGCAAAACGCTGGATCTCCGCGACATCGCCATCCAGGCGCGACATCAAGTCGCCGATCCGCCGCTGACCGTAAAAACTCGGCGAGAGCGTCTGCAAATGCCGATAGAGATCATCGCGCAGGGCAAACAGAATCCGCCCGGACAACCGCGTGTGCAGGTAGCGATTGATGCCCGACAGCGCAGTGCCGAGCAGCCCGGCAACGATCATCAGCCCGGCAATCAACACCAGCATCGGAAAATTGCGCGCCAGCAGACCATCGTCGATCAGCAGCTTCGTCAGCCACGGTTGCACCAGCACCAACAACGAAGCGCACACCGACAGACCGAGCAGTCCGGCGATGGCCAGACGATGTGGGCGCACGAAGCTATAGAGCCAGCGCAATGCCGCTTGCAGGGCTTCGGGGTTCTGGCTGTCGATCAGCCGAACGATCAGGCGCTGCATCACGAACGCAACTGTTTGAGCTTGCGATACAGGGTCGCGCGACTGATCCCCAGCGCGTCGGCGGCGGCCGAGACGTTGCCCTGATGAGTGTCCAGGGACTGACGAATCAGCTCCAGTTCATTTTCACGGATGCTGCCAGCTTGAGGCCGTTCGGTCGCGGTCAATTCGTCGAGCATGCTGTCGGGCAAGTGGTCGAGCGTGAGAACCGTCTCCCCCGGCTCGCGCATGGCCAGAGCGGTGCGTAAGACCGTCTCAAGTTGGCGGATGTTGCCGGGCCAGTGATAACTGCCGAGCAAGCGGCTCAAATCGTCATGCAGGACGACGGCGGGCGCGTTGAGCCGGGCCAGCAATCTCCCGACCAGCGCACTGAAGTCTTCGCGCTCACGCAGGGCCGGGAGCATCACGCTGATGCCGTTGACCCGGTAGAACAGGTCTTCACGGAAGTGCTTTTCTTCCACCAGACGCTTGAGGTCGCGGTGCGTGGCGCAGATCAACGCGACGTCGATGTCCTGCTCTTCGCCTGCGCCCAGCGGTGCGACTTTGCGATCTTGCAGCACCCGCAGCAATCGCGCTTGCAAGGCCAGGGGCATGTCGCCGATTTCATCAAGAAACAAGGTGCCGCCGTGGGCCTGTTGCAGGCGACCGATCATGCCGCCACGGCGGGAGCCGGTGAAGGCGCCTTCACGGTAGCCGAACAGTTCCGACTCGATCAGGCCTTCGGGAATCGCCGCGCAGTTCACCGCGATGAAGGGTTTGTCGCAACGAGTTCCGGCCATGTGCAGGGCGCGGGCGATGACTTCTTTACCGGTGCCGGTTTCACCGAGCAGCAACACCGGCAATTCATTGGCCAAACCTTGTCGGGCCATGCGCAAGGCTCGTGCGTAGCGCACATTACTGCCGGCAAGTGACTCAAGATCTGGTTGTGGCTTGGCTGTTTTGGCGGTGGTGCGTGGTGGGGTGCTGACATTGATTGACCGCTGCGGCGCGCGCAGGGTTTTGTAGAAGAATTCGCCTTTGGCGGTTTGCAGGCTGCCGACACCGCCCTGATGCAGACGAGACAATAATTGCAGGCCGTCGACACCCAGAAACTCTTCACAACGTCGGCCGACCAGCGCCGAGCGTTCGGCGTGGAGCAGCTGACAGGCCTGGGCGCTGACCGCGAGAATCTGCCCTCCAAGACTCACCGCCAGCAGACCTTGCCATGGGGATTCGAGGTATTGGCGACGGCTGTGGAAGGCCAGCACGATTTCGTCGGGATAACTGGCGTTGAAGACACGGCTTTCAATCTGGCTGACGGCCATGGCCAGCAATGCGGTGCTGTCGTGAATGCGACCGAGCGGGCCTTCACGGGTCAGATCGAGCACGCCGAGCATGCCGCCTTGCGGGCAATGGATCGGCACTGAAGTGCAGGAGAAATCAGTCAGTCGATCAAGGTAATGTTCGCCGCAATCGATCATCGTAGGCCGTGCTTCAACCAGTGCGGTGCCCAGCGCGTTGGTGCCGCGAGCGGCTTCGCTCCAGCAGGCGCCCAAGGTGATGTCTTGCAGACCGCTGCCCTTGAGGCGATCGGCGCGCCCTTCGACGGCGATAATGGTGGCGTCGGAGTTGGCGAGGATAATCAGCCC
>NZ_JBFULH010000287.1:0-5257 GCF_056400445.1 Pseudomonas sp. P5_B2
ATACCGCTTTCGCGAGCAAGCCCGCTCCCACATTGAGGCCGAGGTCAGATCAGAGACCGTAGCTCATCAATCGCGCGTAACGACGGGCCAGCAGCGCGTCATTGTCGAACTTTTTCAACATCGCCAGTTGCGAGGTCAGTTCGGCGCGGATCGATGCCGCCGCAGCCGCTGGATTGCGGTGTGCGCCGCCCAATGGCTCGCCGATTACCTTGTCCACAATACCCAGGCCTTTCAGGCGCTCGGCAGTGATGCCCATGGCTTCAGCGGCATCCGGCGCTTTCTCGGCGGTTTTCCACAGGATCGATGCGCAACCTTCCGGCGAGATCACCGCGTAGGTCGAGTACTGCAGCATGTTCAGTTGATCGCAAACGCCGATCGCCAATGCACCACCGGAACCACCTTCACCGATCACGGTGGCAATGATTGGGGTTTTCAGACGCGACATGACACGCAGGTTCCAGGCAATCGCTTCGCTCTGGTTACGCTCTTCAGCGTCGATCCCAGGATAGGCGCCCGGGGTGTCGATGAAGGTCAGGATCGGCATTTTGAAGCGCTCGGCCATTTCCATCAGGCGGCACGCCTTGCGGTAGCCTTCCGGACGCGGCATACCGAAGTTGCGGCGAACCTTCTCGCGCACTTCACGGCCTTTCTGGTGACCGATGATCATCACCGGCTGGTCGTCCAGACGGGCGATACCGCCAACGATTGCAGCGTCATCGGAGAAGTGACGGTCGCCGTGCAATTCGTCGAACTCGGTGAAGATGTGCTCGATGTAGTCCAGGGTATATGGACGTTTCGGGTGACGCGCCAGACGGGCGATCTGCCAGCTGGTCAGCTTGCCGAAAATGTCTTCGGTCAGCGTGCTGCTTTTGTCCTGCAGGCGGGAGATCTCATCGCCGATATTCAGCGAATTGTCGTTACCGACCAAGCGCAACTCTTCGATCTTGGCTTGCAGGTCGGCGATCGGCTGTTCGAAATCTAGAAAATTCGGGTTCATAGGCGTCCGTCTTGGGTCGACGTCCAAGAGAGCTTGGGCCGGCCGGTTGTCTATTCGCGCCTACCTTAAGGGAGAGGCGCGTTCAGGTCGAGATTAAAAATCCAGGTCGAGATCAGGGCGCGTTCTCATGGTGAAGAATGGCACCTGACCGTCAACGGTATTGGAGGAAGACGTTGTCTCGCCCGAACTGGTCACGCAAGGCTTGAATCAACGCATCCGCCGGGTCGATTCGCCAGGTCTCGCCGAACTGCAGCAAGGCCTTCGCATCGGGGCTCGTGTATTCCATGGTAATCGGGCACGCACCACGGTGACGCTTGAACAATTCACCCAGCCAGCGTAGCTGATCGCCCTTCAAATCCTTGGTCTGCAGCTTCAGGCGCAGGCTTTCCGCCAGGTTGGTGCGTGCATCTTCCATGCTCATCACGCGCTTGACCCGCAGCTTCAGGCCGCCGGAGAAGTCGTCATTGCTGACCTCACCTTYGACCACCACCATCGCATCAGTCTGCAACAGCGACTGCGCAGAATGGAACGCCTCGGCAAACAGCGACGCCTCGATCCGTCCAGAGCGGTCATCGAGGGTGATGAACCCCATCTTGTCGCCCTTTTTGTTCTTCATCACTCGCAGGGCGATGATCATGCCGGCGACCGTCTGGGTGTCGCGTGCCGGCTTCAGATCGATGATGCGCTGACGTGCAAAGCGACGAATTTCACCTTCGTACTCGTCAATCGGGTGACCGGTCAGGTACAGGCCCAGGGTGTCTTTCTCCCCTTTCAGCCGTTCCTTGAGCGTCAGTTCCTTGGCTTTGCGATGACTGGCGTAAACGTCCGCGTCTTCCTCGACAAACAGCCCGCCAAACAGGTCGGCATGGCCACTGTCCTGGGTGCGTGCAGTTTGTTCAGCGGCCTTGATCGCCCCTTCCATCGCGGCCAGCAGCACCGCGCGATTCTGGTCGATGCTCGCCTGATAAGCTTTCGGCTCGTCATGGAAATAAGGCCCCAGACGATCCAGCGCACCACTGCGGATCAAACCGTCCAGGGTGCGTTTGTTGATACGTTTGAGATCGACACGGGCGCAGAAATCGAACAGGTCCTTGAACGGCCCGTCCTGGCGCGCCTCGGTGATCGCTTCCACCGGACCTTCACCCACGCCCTTGATCGCGCCGAGGCCGTAAATAATCCGGCCTTCGTCATTCACCGTGAACTTGAACTCGGAGGCATTCACATCCGGTGCGTCGAGACGCAGCTTCATGGTGCGAATTTCTTCGATCAAGGTCACGACCTTGTCGGTGTTGTGCATGTCCGCCGACAGCACCGCCGCCATGAATGGCGCGGGGTAATGCGTTTTCAGCCAGGCCGTTTGGTACGACACCAGGCCGTACGCAGCGGAGTGAGACTTGTTGAAACCGTAACCGGCGAATTTCTCTACCAGGTCGAAAATGTTACCGGCCAGGTCGGCGTCGATATTGTTGCTCGCGCAACCTTCAATGAAACCGCCGCGCTGCTTGGCCATTTCTTCGGGCTTTTTCTTACCCATGGCGCGACGCAGCATGTCCGCACCGCCGAGGGTGTAACCGGCCATGACCTGGGCAATCTGCATCACCTGTTCCTGATACAGGATGATGCCGTAAGTCGGTGCCAGTACCGGCTTGAGGCCTTCGTACTGGTAATCCGAGTGCGGGTACGCGAGTTCGGCGCGACCGTGCTTACGGTTGATGAAGTCGTCCACCATGCCTGATTGCAACGGACCCGGACGGAACAGGGCCACCAGTGCGATCAAGTCTTCCAGGCAGTCGGGCTTGAGCTTTTTGATCAGCTCCTTCATGCCACGGGATTCGAGCTGGAACACCGCCGTAGTTTCGGCTTTTTGCAGCAGCGTGTAGGTCGGCTTGTCGTCCAGCGGAATGAACGCAATGTCCAGCGGCGGTTGATCGACCTTGGCGCGGTCGCGGTTGATGGTTTTCAGCGCCCAGTCGATGACCGTCAAGGTCCGCAGACCGAGGAAGTCGAACTTCACCAAGCCGGCCGCTTCAACGTCATCCTTGTCGAACTGGGTGACCAGACCGTCACCGGCCTCATCGCAGTAGATCGGCGAGAAGTCCGTCAGTTTGGTCGGCGCAATCACCACACCACCGGCGTGTTTACCGACGTTACGTACAACGCCTTCAAGCTTGCGCGCCATTTCCCAGATTTCGGCGGCTTCTTCATCGACCTTGATGAAGTCGCGCAGGATCTCTTCCTGCTCATACGCCTTTTCCAGGGTCATGCCGACTTCAAACGGAATCATCTTCGACAGACGATCCGCCAAACCGTAGGATTTGCCCTGCACCCGCGCCACGTCCCGGACCACGGCCTTGGCCGCCATGGAACCGAAGGTGATGATCTGGCTTACAGCGTTGCGACCGTACTTCTCGGCCACGTATTCAATGACCCGATCACGACCGTCCATGCAGAAGTCGACGTCGAAGTCGGGCATCGATACCCGTTCCGGGTTAAGGAAACGTTCGAACAGCAGGTCATATTCCAGCGGATCGAGGTCGGTGATCTTCTGTACATAGGCCACCAGCGAGCCGGCACCCGACCCCCGGCCCGGACCTACCGGCACGCCGTTGCTCTTGGCCCACTGGATAAAGTCCATCACGATCAGGAAGTAACCGGGGAAGCCCATCTGGATGATGATATCCAGTTCGAAGTTCAGCCGGTCGACGTAGACCTGACGCTTGGCCTCATAGTCTTCGGTGGTGTCCTTGGGCAACAGAACGGTCAGTCGATCTTCCAGACCATCGAAGGACACCTTGCGGAAATACTCGTCGATGGTCATGCCATCGGGAATCGGGAAGTTGGGCAGGAAGTGCTTGCCCAGCTTCACTTCGATGTTGCAGCGCTTGGCGATTTCGACGGTGTTTTCCAGCGCCTCGGGGAGATCGCTGAACAGCTCGGCCATTTCCTCGGCGCTTTTGAGGTATTGCTGGTCGCTGTAATTCTTCGAACGCCGCGGATCGTCGAGGGCGCGGCCCTCACCGATGCAAACGCGGGTTTCGTGCGCGGCGAAGTCTTCCTGCTTGATGAAACGCACGTCGTTGGTCGCGACCAGTGGCGCGCCGATTTTCTCGGCCAGGGCCACGGCACCGTGCAACTGCTCTTCATCATTGGGGCGACTGGTGCGCTGGATCTCCAGGTAAAAGCGATCCGGAAACACCGTCATCCATTCGCGCGCGAGGTTTTCTGCCTCAGCCGGGTTGCCACTGAGCATGGCCAGGCCGATTTCGCCCTCTTTCGCCGCCGACAACATGATCAAGCCTTCGCTGGCCTCGGCCACCCATTCGCGCTCGATGATGACCGAGCCATTGCGCTGGCCGTCAATGAAACCACGGGAGATCAGTTCGGTCAGGTTGCGGTAGCCGACTGCGTTCATGGCCAGCAAGCTGATCCGGCTCAGGGCGTTGTCCGGATCCTTGTTCGACAGCCACAAGTCGGCACCGCAGATCGGCTTGATCCCTGCACCCATGGAGGCTTTATAGAATTTGACCAGGGAACACATGTTGTTCTGATCGGTGACCGCTACGGCAGGCATGTTCATGCCGACCAAGGTCTTGACCAGCGGCTTGATCCGCACCAGACCGTCAACCAGGGAGTATTCAGTGTGCAGGCGTAGGTGAACGAATGAAGCCGGCATAGTGATCCTGCGTATATTCATGAAAACAACAAAGCCCGGAAATCCGGCACTTTAAAGCTACTGCGCTTGGTAAGCCTGCGTTGAACGGCAGCTCGAAATGCTCATTGACTAAAGTCAACTCCGCTTTCTCGCAGCCGTTCGCCTTGTATTACCTGCGCTCGTGACGCTTTAAAGTGCCGGATTGTACCGGGCCTTGAGTAAAACATCAGCCTTGCGACTAACTCTCGATCAGACTTTCCCGAGCCTCGTACGCCAGGCGCACCGGGGCGAACGAGCGGCGATGAATCGGCGTGGGCCCCAGCCGGGCCAGCGCTTCCAGATGAACGGGCGTCGGGTAACCTTTGTGGCCGCCGATACCGTAACCCGGGTAAATCAGTTCAAAAGCCGCCATTTCGCGGTCGCGGCTGACCTTGGCCAGAATCGATGCCGCCGCAATGGCCGGAACCTTGCCGTCGCCCTGCACTACCGCTTCTGCGCGCATGGACAGTTTCGGGCAACGATTGCCGTCGATCATCGCCAGTTTCGGCTGAATGTGCAGGCCTTCGACTGCGCGCTGCATCGCCAGCATGGTGGCGTGCAGGATGTTC
>NZ_JBFULH010000288.1:0-5214 GCF_056400445.1 Pseudomonas sp. P5_B2
CCGGTGGTTCGCGGCGAGCGACTGCCATTTTGGGCTGTGTTTGGGCGCATTGCGCCGTTTGGGGCGAGCCTGAGCCTGGCGTCCATCGGTTATGGCACGCTGACCACCTTTATTACCCTGTACTACGTCAACCGTGGTTGGGCGGGTGCCGCGTATTGCCTGAGGGTATTTGGCGTCTGCTTTATTTTGGCGCGACTATTGTTCATCTCCAGTATCAGTCGTTTCGGCGGCTTCACCTCGGCGATTGCCTGCATGAGTATTGAAACCGTCGGCCTGGTGATGCTGTGGCTGGCCCCTTCGACCGGTTATGCGTTGATCGGTGCGGGCCTGACTGGTTTTGGCTTGTCGCTTGTGTATCCGGCACTGGGTGTTGAAGCGATCAAACAGGTACCTAATTCCAGTCGCGGCGCCGGTTTGAGTGCCTACGCGGTGTTTTTTGATCTGGCACTGGCCATCGCCGGGCCGTTGATGGGCGCGGTGGCGTTGAACCTGGGGTATACGTGGATTTTCTTTAGCGCCGCGTTGCTGTCGGTGGCCGGATTAGCGCTGACCCTGTTACTCAAACGCCGCGCGATGGCCTGACACCCACAATCCTGTAGGAGCCGAGCGTGCTCGCGATGGCGGCGCCACATTCAACACATATGTCGCCAGACAGGCCGCCATCGCGAGCAAGCTCGGCTCCTACTGATCGGCGGTTTGCAGGCCCGCACGGGTCGCTATGCCAAGCGAGCGAGTGAAGAAACGCCCGGCTTCGGAAATCATGTCGCGATGAATGACTTCGCGGTCGACACCATCGGCGTCAGTGCACAGCCCCGGGGTGTTGACGATCTGCTCGTCGTTGCAGGGTGCCATGAACACGAAATGCCCCGCGCCAGCCAACAACTTGAAGTCCGGCGCAATTGGCAGTTTGCGCGCCAGCGCCGCAGCGTTTTTGTCGAACGCCACCAGCTTGTCGCCGTCGCCACTGTAAAGCAGCACCGGCACATGCACGTCCGCCAGGGTGTGACGGCCGAATTTCAAACTCAACGGCGCCATCAACATCAAGGCATGCACACGTGGGTCGGCCACGGGTTGCAGGTCGTCGCGGTCGACGATCAGTTCGCCTTGGGTGTTGCAGGCATCGTGGTCGTCCGGACGCTCCTGGCAATAGCGACGCAGCCGATCCAGGTCCGGCGTGGCACCTGAAAGAATCAATGCAGTTTCACCGCCCGCCGAATAGCMAATCACCCCGACCTGATTGGCATGGACGAACGGCGCGAGCATGCGATCACCCAAGGTGGCGGTAATGGCTTCGGAAATCTGGATGGGACGGCCGTAAAGGTTGCTCAACGTACCGAGGCGGCTGTGGTCTTTGGAGTTGTCGCCAGGATGGATCACCGCGACCACCACAAAGCCTTTGCGAGCCAGCGAGGTGGCGAGGTCATGCAGGGCCAGCGGGGTTCCGGTGTTGCCGTGGGACAGCATCAGCATCGGGAAGCGCCCGATAGCCACCGGGATGTCTTCACCGGCTTCGACCGTGTAGCCCTCGATTTTGCTGGTGTGTTCCCGGTCACTGGAGGGATAGAACGCAATGGCATGCATCGGTTGCAAATCGAGGGGGTCGAGAAAACTCATTTCATGGAAGCCGACGCTCCTGTGAGGATGCGGCGCAGGCGCGGCGTGCACTGAATTCAGGCTGCTGAGCAGGCAAAACAGTAACACTGCACAAAGACGCACCATAAGGATGCCCCACCATTTGTCACTTGACCGGAAAGCCCGTTCTCCTCGGTTTAGCGAGGCAGCGGCCTTGTACCAGCAATGTGCGGCTACCAAGGTCAGCGCAGAACGGGGACGTTAACCCGCTGCTGCATAACCTGGGCCACAACCTGAAACGACCAGAAACAAAAAACTCCGTATCTGGCACTTGCGTGGTCAGAATACAGAGTTTTTTGGGGTATTGCCTGAGCTGTTTAACGTCTTTTACGCAAGCCTTATGCGGCAGCGAACAATTGCTCGCTGATTTGCGCTTGAGCGTCGTTCATGGCTTTAGTTCGCACTTCGTCACCGTAAGCCAGGCCTTGGGCGCGCACGAATTCGATGTCGGTAATGCCGATGAAGCCGAATAGCACTTTCAAATATTCCTCGTGAGCCACGCCCGTGGCCTGGCCTGCATGCAAGCCACCGGAAGTCGACACGATCACGACTTTCTTGCCACCGCACAGGCCTTCAGGGCCGGCTTCGGTGTAACGGAAGGTCTGGCCGGCCACCGCGATTCGATCAATCCAGGCCTTGAGTTGGGTCGGGATGGTGAAGTTGTACATCGGTGCGGCAATTACAACGGCATCGGCGGCGAGGAACTCAGCCAGGGTGGTAGCGCTCAGCTCGGCTTCGTGCTGTTGGGCGGCGTTGCGCAGTTCGGCGGTAGTACCGGCGGCAACCAGCGTCGTGGAGGAAAAATGGCTGATGGCATCAGCGGCCAGATCGCGGTAAGTGACCACGGCGCTCGGCTCGGCGATTTGCCAGGCTTTAACAACTTCGCTGCTCAGCAGACGGGAAGCCGAGTTGTCACCAAGAATGCTCGAATCGATATGCAACAGTTTCATGTGAGATCTCCAAGTGAGGACCGCCATGGGGCGATCTGATGGAAAGAATCCTACAGATGAAACCAATAGCTGATTAGACCGCAACAATGCGATAGTTCGTCCTACTGATAGAACAATCGGATTGCCGACATGCAAGATCTCAACGATCTCTACTATTTTGCCAAGGTGGTTGAAGCCGGCGGGTTCGCAGCCGCTGGACGTTTGCTCGGGATACCCAAGTCGCGCTTGTCGCGGCGTATTGCCGAGCTGGAAGAGCGCCTCGGCGCTCGTCTGTTGCAACGCACCACCCGCCAACTCAAGCTGACCGCCGTGGGCGAGCGCTACCTGCGGCACTGTCAGGCGATGCTGCTGGAAGCGGAAATGGCCGATGAGGCGGTGGCCAGCATGTCCAGCGAGCCGCGTGGACGACTGCGGGTATCGTGCCCCGTCGGCCTGGCGCATGAGAGGTTGCCGACGGTCATCGCTCGGTTTCTTGAAAAATACCCCCAGGTACAGCTGGAAGTCATGTTGGTCAATCGTCGGGTCGACCTGGTGACTGAAGGCGTCGACGTCGCCCTGCGGGTGCGCGAGTTGGGCGACGAAGATCCGCTGTTGGTCACCCGACGCCTGCGCCAGGCACAAATGGTCATGGTCGCCACCCCCGCGTTTTTGCACGGACGGGAAATCAACCACCCCGAAGACCTGAAGAACCTGCCAATACTAGGCGCCCTCGAAGCCGACCGCATGGTGCATATCCGCCTGCTGGATCAACAGGGCAAACGTGTTGAGCTGAGTCTGGAAGCACGGCTGGGCATCGACGACTTCATCGTGCGCAAGGCTTGTACTCTCGCAGGCCAGGGCTTTACCTTGCTGCCCATGATGTATTGCGAGCAGGAGCTTGAAGAGGGATCGCTGGTACAACTGCTACCCGATTGGGCATTGCCGGGCGGCTGGCTGCAAGCGGTCTACCCTCACCGGCGCGGGGTGATGCCGGCGGTTCGCGCCTGGCTCGACCATTTGATCGAATCATTCAACGCTGGTGGGGACCGACTGATATGAAGACGGGACGTATGAGCGAAGAGGATGTCGCGCAGTTCTGTCTCGCGCTGCCGGGTGCGCGGGAGGACTACAAATGGGGCGGTGTGCGGGTGTTTTCGATTGCAGGGAACAAGATGTTCGCATTACAGAACCTGCGCGGCGATTCCCTGGCGTTTAAAGTCGACAAGGACCTGTTTCTGGGGCATTGCGACCGACCGGGTATCCACCCGGCTCCCTATCTCGCGAGAGCCCAGTGGATCATTATGCAAACGCCCTACCCGCTGGGCGCCGAAGAGCTGCAAGGCTTGTTGCAACGTTCCCACCAACTGGTGGTGAGCAAGTTGCCCAAGCGCACCCAGGTGGGACTGCTGCTTTAAAACAATGCCAGCAGGTTCGCACCGAGGAACAACTGATCGATCCAGAACACCTCGTGCAGCAACACAATCAGCCAGAACAGCAGCTGATAGGAGACTTTGCGGGTCTTGTGTCGAAACACCTGCTGGGCCAACAAGGCACCGGGCCAGCCGCCAGCCAGTTCAACCGCGTGCAGGACGTTTTCCGGCGTGCGCCAGCTGTCGGCGCGAGCCTTGCGCTTGTCGCTCCAGTACAGGAAAAACGCCAGCACACTGACGATTCCGTATGCCGCCAGCGGAATCAACGACACCCCGCGCAGCCAGAGCGACACAGAACCAAACATCGGCAGCGCGCAAAGCACCGCAAAAACCAGCAGCTTCAGCCGTAGATTCTGAATGTTCTCCCCCCCGGACCTGCCTCCGGGGTTTCGGCGCGCACTGGCATCACTCATGGTTTAACCGCGGACCAGTCAACCCAGCCAAACTGCCAGGTGGCCAAAATCACCAGGCCAAACACAATGCGATACCAGGCGAACGCCGCGTAGCTGTGGCTGGCGATGAACTTGAGCAAGCCACGGACCGCGATCATCGCGAAGATGAAGGCCGTCACGAAACCCACCGCGAACACCGGGAAGTCCGCGGGCACGAACAGGTGACGGTATTTGAAACCCGAATACACCGCCGCGGCGACCATGGTCGGCATCGCCAGGAAGAACGAGAATTCAGTCGCGGTCTTGYGTGACAGACCGAACAACAACCCGCCAATGATGGTCGATCCGGAACGCGATGTACCGGGAATCATCGCCAGGCACTGGGCGAAACCGACTTTCAGCGCATCTTGCCAGGTAATCTCGTCGACAGTTTCGGCATGCACTTCATGTTGGCGTTTCTCAGCCCACAACATGATGACCCCACCCACCACCAGCGCCGCGGCGACGGTAATCGGGTTGAACAGGTAATGGTGAATCAGGTCGGAGAAAATCACCCCCAATACCACAGCCGGCATGAAGGCAATCAGCAGGTTGGCGGTGAAGCGTCGAGCGCTCGGCTGCGTCGGCAAACCGATGACCACATCCAGTATCTTGCGGCGAAACTCCCACACCACCGCCAGGATCGCCCCCAACTGGATAATGATGTTGAACGCGATAGCGCGTTCACCACCGAAATCGAGCAAGTCGGCCACGATAATCTGGTGCCCGGTACTGGAAATGGGCAAAAACTCCGTCAGCCCTTCCACTACGCCAAGTATCAATGCCTGAATG
>NZ_JBFULH010000289.1:0-5213 GCF_056400445.1 Pseudomonas sp. P5_B2
GCTCTACGGTGACCTCAAGTTCAACCGTGACTCCAATACGAATGTCTCCGGCAGTGGCAGCGGTAATGTGCTGGACCCAATTCCCGGTGGCAGCTTTTTCATCACCCATCAACTCGACGACCACTGGAGTGTCGGTTTTGGCTCCTATGGTGACTTCGGGCTGGCGGCCAATTACGACAACGACTGGTCAGGGCGCTACTTTGCCCAGAACGCCAGCATCGCCGGTTTGTCACTGGTACCTAGCGTGGCCTACCGCTTTAACGACCAATGGTCGGTCGGCGTCGGTGTGAAAGCCATGTACGGCATGTTGCAAACCCAGACCGCCATTGACCGTTCACCGTTGGACCGCACGGATCGCAACGACGGGCAACTCAAGTACGAGGACAACACTTGGGGATACGGCGCCAACCTGGGGGTGATCTACGCCCCGCAACCCGGTACGCGAATAGGCTTGGCGTACACCAGCAAGGTCGATCTCGACTTTGAAGACCGACTCGATGTGAAAGGCTCCGGTCCTCTGACGGACAATTTGAATGGCCTCAACACAAAAATCGATACCCAAGTGCCGCAAACGGTGACCCTCAGTCTGTTCCAGCAACTGGACCCGAAATGGGCAATGCTGGCGACGGTCAACTGGCAGGACTGGTCGGAATTCGGCGAAGTCGGCGTGCAAGTCGACACCAACGTGGCCGGTTCACAATCGACCTCCATCGACGCCAACTACAAGGACACCTACCAACTGGCCCTCGGCGCCCAATACCAGGCCACGCAACAGTTGTTGTGGAACTTCGGTATTGCCTATGACACCTCCGCCGTATCAGACCATAACCGCACGCTCAACGTACCGATGAATGACTCATGGCGCCTGGCAACTGGAGCCACCTACGCGCTCAACAAAGACACCGACATCAACGTCAGCTGGGCCTTGGTCTGGATGGGCAATATGCCGGTGGACCAGACCAAGACGCTGTCTGGCGATCGCACTTCCGGTCAGTTCGATAACGCCTGGATTCAAGCCTTGACTACAAACATGACCTGGCGTTTCTGAAGCCTGCCAACGAGTAAACGATTTAGTCCCTGGAGCACTACCCTTATGAATCTGTCCCGCACATTAATTGTTGGCACAGCGCTGGCCAGCCTGATGCTTGTCGGTTGCACTTCGAAGGTGACTGAGTCGGCGCAATACTCAGGCTATCTGTCCAATTACAACAACCTGCAAGAAGTCACCACTCCCAGCGGCGGAACTGCAATGCGCTGGGTGAGCCCGTCGTGGAACCCGAATGCGTATGACACGGTGGCGTTCAGCAAGCTGGAAATGTATCCCGAACCCAAGCCCGATGAGCGCGTAAACCAGCAGACACTCACCGATATCCAAAACTACATGACCAGCAAGGCCAAGGGTGTACTGGGTCAGAAATATCAACTGGTATCCACTCCGGCCGCAGCACCGACTGGCTCGAAGACCTTGATCCTGCGCGCAGCCATCACCGGTGTGAGCGCTTCGAACGAGGGTATGAAGTGGTATGAAATAGTACCGGTCGCGGCCGTGGTCGGCGCTACACAAGCGGCCACCGGCCATAGGGATCAGGACACTAACCTGTTTATCGAAGCCGAGCTTATCGACGTTAAAACCAATCAGACCGTGGTCAAAGTGGTGCGCAAGGTCGTCGGTTCTCAACTGAAAAACGCAAGCCAGACCATCACTGCCAACGACTTCAAAGCCGCAATCGACAAACTCAACGCCGATATATGGGCGTTCATCCGTAGCTAAGCCTCGCCTCAATCGTCAGCACTCGCTGGCGGTTAAGTCTTCTTCGACGAAAAAGACATCGCGATCCGCTATCAATTACTGAGGTATAGAGAAATGAAAGTAATTTTGTCCAGACTGATACTGACCATGATGGTTGTGACGATCAGTGCCTGCTCCGCTGTGGGATCCAACGAAGGTGGTGCCGGTGAAATCGAAATTCGCGCCGGCAAGATCGAGCAGATATCGCTGACCCAGATGCAGACCAACCACGACAGTGGCGTCGGCGCCGTACTCGGTGGCGTCGGCGGTCTCGCTATCGGTAGCCTGATAGGCCGTGGTACCGGACGCGATGTCGCCATGGTCGCTGGCGCTTTAGCCGGTGCCGCTGGCGGTAATTACGCAGAGAAGAAAAAGTACGATCAACCGGTGGAGGCACAACAGATCATCGTGCGAGTTCAAAGTGGGGTGCTGGTATCGGTCACTCAGCCGATCAATCCATCTCTCGGTAAAGGTATGAATGTTTATATACAAGGTTCCGGTAATGAAGCCCGAGTAGTGCCGCAAGGCAGTTGATGTTTATAGGGGGCCAGGGCATTACATCGGCATATACCGCAAATGATCGCAGTCTTCGCAGGCGTCTACGCAATTATGCGTCCCGTGCAGGATGGTCTTGATCCCCACAAACATCGGCATAGGGGACGGCCTTCATAGGCCGTTCCCCTGCCACACCACCCGGCATGGGGTTCCGCACCGGGCGGTTCGAGAGATTGAGGTCAGGAGAGACGCGGCAAACCCATCCTGTCGAAACTCGCTATATCGAGCACTCGATTGAGCTCAAGAGCGCTATTGCGCCACCTGCAGCGAGAGTTCCCCGCCACTTTGCGAGCAACAGCCTCGCTTGCACCTAACCTGCGCAGCTCGCGATAGATCGTTGAACTACGCCGCCATTGCTTGAGCTGGATTGCCCGTAGTCGGTGCCGTATCCATTCATCCACCTCTCGCCAGACTCTCGGGGTTTGCGACAAGCCGAAATAAGCCTTCCAACCAAGCATGTAAGGCCTTAATCGATCAGATCCCACATCAGTTTTTTCTGGCTTTCGGTGTGATAGATCCGCGGTCTCTGCTTCATCTGCAACACTCCTTCTGCTTACACAGAATTTAGTTGTGTTGCATCGACCGGTCGAATCCACTGCCATAAGCAGTCACTCACCCTGTGAAAAACGACATTAAAAGCAGAAAATGAGCAGCGCAGCACTGGACCAACCGCCACTACAACACTTCGCATCCGACATTATTGGATTCCATACCACGAAAGCAGAGCAGCCGATTGAACATCGATACCCGAATCAAATTCCGTCATCTGGTGTGTTTTCTCGAAGTGGCACGCCAGGGCAGCCTGGCCCGCGCTTGCGACAAGTTGGCCATCAGTCAACCGGCGCTTTCCAAGACGCTGAAAGAACTGGAGTCGCTGCTGGATGCCAGACTGTTTGAACGGGGTAAAAAGGGCTCGACGCTGACCGAGGCCGGCGTTGCCTTTATGCGGTATGCAGGGCCGAGCGTGCAATCGCTGCGCGACGGCGTCAACAGTTTGCGCTCCGGTGTACATGAGCCCATTGCCGTGAAGCTCGGTGTGCTGTCCACCGTCGAAAGTCTGTTGGTGCCTGAAGTTGTCTGTCGCTTACACGACCGACACCCCGCCTTGGTGGTCAGCGTTGTGACCGGCCCCAGTGCCTATTTGTTATCACAGCTGCGGGTCGGTGAACTGGACCTGGTGGTAGGCCGGATGACCGATAGCCCATTGATCCTTGGGCTGGCGTTCGAGCATCTCTACAGCGAATCAATGACCCTGGTGGTACGCACCGACCACCCGGTTCTCGCCGATCCGCAGGGACACGAGCATTTCGAAGACTATCCGCTGGTGTTGCCGTTGGCAGGGACGACGATCCGAAAATTCGCCGACAGCCTGTTTGTGCAGCATGGGATTACCCCATCACGCCAACGCCTGGAAACCTTATCGATAGCCTTGAGTCGTCGCTACGTTCAATGCAGTCAGGCCATCTGGGTCGCGCCATTTGACGCGGTCAGACAGGACTTGCGGCAAGGTGATTTGGTGGAACTGGATCTTGGGATGCGTGAACCCGGCGGCTCTGTGGGGCTATGCACCAATCCTGCGTTGCCGGTGACACCTGCGGCGCAGTGGTGCGTGGAGGCGCTGCGCGAAGTTGGGCAAGAATGTCGTGAGGGAAACTATCCATAACCATTTAGACATGGTTCAAGTCGTTTTTTTCAATTTTGGCTGGGGTCGTCCCGGAGGAAACTGGCTACACGTCGCTGCCAATGCAGTGCCCGCCTCCGTCCAACCATAACAACAGGAAAAAACGACATGTCTGATGCGCACGACAGCCGCTTCGTCATTCGTGACCGTAATTGGCATCCCAAAGCCCTGACCCCTGACTACAAGACGTCGATCCTGCGGTCGCCCCGCCAGGCACTGGTGAGCATTCCCCAGTCTGTATCCGAATCCAGCGGCCCGGATTTTTCCCATCTGAAGATGGGTCAACACGATAACGATCTGCTGTTGAATTTCAATCACGGCGGCCTGCCCATCGGTGAACGCATCATCGTCGCGGGTCGAGTGTGTGATCAGTACGGCAAACCGATTCCCCATACCCTGGTCGAGATGTGGCAGGCCAATGCCGGTGGGCGCTACCGGCATAAAAAAGACAGCTACCTGGCCCCGCTTGATCCGAATTTTGGCGGCGTTGGCCGTGCGTTGACTGACCGCGATGGCAACTACAGCTTCCGCACCGTCAAACCCGGCCCCTACCCATGGCGCAACGGGCCGAATGATTGGCGCCCGGCCCATATCCATGTCTCCATCAGTGGCCCGTCAATTGCCACGCGTTTGATTACTCAACTGTATTTCGAAGGTGACCCGCTCATCCCCATGTGTCCGATCGTCAAGTCGATCGCGAATCCGGAAGCGGTGCAGAGTCTGATCGCCAAACTGGATATGAGCATGGCCAATCCTATGGATTGCCTGGCTTATCGTTTTGATATCGTCCTGCGCGGTCAGCGCAAGACCCACTTCGAAAACCGCTGAGGAGGCCTGCGTATGCCCGTTCAACTTCTGCATGAAACCCCGTCGCAAACCGCCGGCCCCTATGTCCATATCGGCTTGGCGCTGGAGGCTGCCGGCAATCTTCCGCGCGAGCAGGAAATCTGGAACGACATGGCCAAACCTGGCGCGCCAGGTGAGCACATTGTCGTGATGGRCCACGTTTATGACGGCAATGGCCACTTGATTCGTGACGCGTTTCTGGAGTTCTGGCAAGCGAATGACCAAGGCGTCTACGACACCGCTTACGATCTGGAAAAACCGTTCAACTGTATTTGCCGTACCGCCACGACCGATGTCGGTGAATGGACCCTCAAAACCGTGAAGCCTGGCGTGGTGAAAAAT
>NZ_JBFULH010000290.1:0-5210 GCF_056400445.1 Pseudomonas sp. P5_B2
CCCTTGAACAGCGGACCGTCGCAGTGCGGGCAGAAACATACGCCTTTGGCTTTGTATTGCTGCTCGCCCGGTACGCCCATTTCACGCCAGCGCGCGCCAGTGGCAAGAATCAGCGCCTTGGTTTTCAGGGTGGCGCCGCTTTCGAAACGAACCTCGTGCAACTCACCGGGATTCTTCGCCGGGATCAGTGCCGTGGCTCGCTGCAGGTTCATGATATCGACGTCGTACTGTTTGACGTGCTCTTCGAGGGCTCTGGCCAGTTTGGGCCCTTCGGTTTCTTGCACGGAGATGAAGTTTTCGATGGCCATGGTGTCGAGCACCTGCCCACCAAAACGCTCTGCCGCGACGCCGGTGCGAATACCCTTACGTGCCGCGTAGATGGCCGCCGCCGCACCGGCCGGGCCACCGCCAACGATCAGCACATCAAAGGCATCCTTGGCGCTGAGCTTCTCGACTTGACGCTCAATGCCGCTGGTGTCGAGCTTGGCGAGGATTTCTTCCAGGCCCATGCGGCCCTGACCGAAGTTCACGCCGTTCAGGTAAATGCTTGGCACCGCCATGACCTGACGCTCATCGACTTCAGCCTGGAACAGCGCACCGTCGATGGCGACGTGACGGATGTTCGGGTTCAGCACGGCCATCAAGTTCAACGCCTGAACGACGTCCGGGCAGTTCTGGCAGGACAGCGAGAAATAAGTCTCGAAGCTGAACTCGCCTTTGAGTGAGCGAATCTGTTCGATCACTTCAGCACTGGCCTTCGAAGGGTGGCCACCGACTTGCAGTAGCGCCAACACTAACGAAGTGAATTCGTGGCCCATCGGGATGCCGGCGAAACGCAGGCTGATGTCGGCTCCCGGGCGATTGATCGAGAACGATGGCTTGCGTGCATCGTCACCGTTATCGAGCAAGGTAATTTGCGTGGAAAGACTGGCAACGTCTTTCAACAGTTCAAGCAACTCCTGGGATTTCGCACCGTCGTCGAGGGAAGCAACGATCTCGATCGGCTGGGTGACCCGTTCCAGGTACGATTTCAACTGGGCTTTAAGATTGGCATCCAACATACGGGCGATTTCCTTTTTCTGTTTCATAAAAAGCAGACATAAAAAAACGCCCGAGCGAATCTCGCCCGGGCGTTTTTGAGGGCGGTTGCAGCTTACTTAGGTGCGGAATCCCGCCCTGATGATGCGATCCACAGACTTAGATCTTGCCGACCAGGTCCAGGGACGGAGCCAAAGTGGCCTCGCCTTCTTTCCACTTGGCTGGGCAAACCTGGCCTGGGTGAGCARCGACGTACTGGGCAGCCTTGATTTTACGCAGCAGCTCGGAAGCGTCACGGCCAACGCCGCCATCGTTCAGTTCAACGATTTTGATCTGGCCTTCAGGGTTGATCACGAAGGTGCCACGGTCAGCCAAGCCTGCTTCTTCGATCAGTACGTCAAAGTTGCGGGAGATGGCGTGAGTCGGGTCGCCGATCATGGTGTACTGGATTTTGCCGATGGCTGGCGAAGTGTTGTGCCAGGCAGCGTGGGCAAAGTGGGTATCGGTGGAAACGCTGTAGATCTCGACGCCCAGTTTCTGGAACGCGTCGTAGTTATCAGCCAGGTCTTCCAGCTCGGTCGGACACACGAAGGTGAAGTCAGCCGGGTAGAAGAAAACCACAGACCACTTACCTTTCAGGTCCGCGTCCGACACGTGTACGAAGTCGCCGTTTTTGAAGGCGTCAGCTTTGAATGGTTTAACTTGGCTGTTGATGATAGGCATCGATGACTCTCCGTCAGGGTTGAAAAGTTTGGTTAACAAGTTGATGGGGTGAATCCTACCCATTCGATCCCCGGATGGCTCATTGGCAAACCTCATGCTGTTGATTTGTTTTCGCTATTAGCCGACGGTATTAATAGAAGAAAACGTGATCTACAGCGGCAACGGCTTTTCAGCAAGTCGGGCCATGCCGAGGAACGGGCTGGCTTCAACATAGCGCATGGCGGACTTCATATCCTTCCAGCCCACGTAACTCATCAACGACTTCAAGTCCCAACCGCTTTGATGAGCCCAACTGGCAAACCCGCGTCGCAGGGAGTGACTGGTGTAGTGCTCGGCGGGAATGCCGGCACGCTCCAGGGCCTGACGCAGTAGCGGGATGACGCTGTTGGCGTGCAGCCCCTCCTCGCTCAAGTGGCCCCAACGGTCAATGCCCCGGAACACCGGCCCGCGAACCAGGGCAGCTTCGGTGATCCATCGAATGTAGGCGTTCACCGGACACAGGCGCAGCAAGGCCGGGGTCTGGTAAGTCTTGCCGAGGTTCTCGCGATCACTCTTGGTTCGCGGCAAATAGAGCGTGATGCCGGAACTGGCGATCGCCTGAACATGTTCGATCTGTACACGGCACAACTCATCACTTCGAAACCCGCGCCAGAATCCGAGGAGGATCAGCGCCATGTCGCGCCTTGCTCTCAGGAGAGTCGGTTGATCATCTTGAGATTTGGCGGTTTGCGCTTCAAGTTCCAGCCAGGCAACCACTTGCTCCAGATGCTGGAGCTGCAAAGGTGCGGCCTGTTTTTCCTGCGCCGGGTGCAAGGCACGAACGCCTTTGAAGACTTTGCGCACCACTGGCGCCTTGGTCGGATCGGGAAACCCTTGGCTGTTGTGCCACTGCGCCAGCGCCGATAAACGCAACTTCAGCGTGTTGATCGATAACTCCCCCGCATACGCCACCAGATAGCGCGCGACGCTGTCGGCAGTCGCAGGCAGAAACCCGCCCCAACTGACTTCGAAATGCTCAATCGCCGCCCGGTAACTTCGGCGGGTATTGTCGCGCGTGGCGGCCTGTAAGTATTGATCTAGCTCAGTCATCGGCTCAATTCTCTAAAACGTACCGCTTTGGTGGGTGCAATCGCGCCCCACGGCCTATCACACGGGGTAATACCAGTATATCCCGCATGAGAAACTGACATTATTTATCTTTATTTTTTAGATGGTACACTGCGTACTTTAGTGGCATGTACCACAGTACAAAATCGTAGGAGAACTCATGGCTCGTGGCGGCGTAAATAAAGCAGTGGTGCAAGCGGCACGGTTGGCGATCCTCGCCCGCGGCGAAAATCCAAGCATCGATGCAGTACGGATCGAAATGGGCAATACGGGTTCGAAAACCACGATCCACCGCTATCTGAAGGAGCTGGATGACGGCCGTGAACGGGCCGAGCCTGCACCGGAATCTATCGATGACGAACTAGCTGGCCTGGTTTCACGATTGGCTCAACGCCTCAAGGAAAAGGCCCAGGAACCCGTCGACCAGGCTCGCGAGCAGTTTGATCAGCAGCGCAAAGCGCTGGAAAGCCAATTGGCAGAAGCCCAGGAAAGCAACACCGAATTGCATCAGCAGTACGAGATGCAAAGCCTCGCGCTGACTCAGGAATCGGAATCGCTTCAAGAAACCCGATCGATGTTGCAGACCGAGCAAACCCGCAACGCCGGGCTGAGTCAGGCGTTGGCCGGCTTCGAATTACGCCTGCAGGACAGGGACGAGCAGATTCGCTCACTGGAAGAAAAGCACCTGCACGCACGCGAGGCCTTGGAGCACTACCGTAACGCCGTCAAGGAACAGCGCGAGCAGGAACAAAGCCGCCACGAAAGCCAGGTGCAGCAGGTTCAGATGGAATTGCGCCAGGCGCAGCAAAGCGCAATGGTGCGCCAGGATGAGATCACTCAACTGCACCGCGACAATGAACGCTTGTTCACCGAAAACCGTGGTGCCCAGAGAGAGCTGAGCCTGTTGCAGGATCAACTCAAGCAAACCAATAGCCGCCAAGACCAATTGCTGGAACAGATCCATCGTATCGACAGCGAACGCACCCTCCTCCARGAACGCTTGCGCGTCGCGCTACTGGACAGTCAGTCGCTGAAGCAGAGTGCTGACGAGCAGTCGCAGGTAAATAAAGCGCTGGAAATCGAGCTGCTCAAGACTCAGGCAAGCCTGGATGAAAGCGTGCGCCTGGCGGCTGCCAGAGCGACAGCGCCAGACGCAGCCAAAGACGATTAACCCGCGACAGGCGTACGCATGGTGACGAACTCTTCGGCGGCCGTCGGGTGCACGCCGATAGTTTCGTCGAAGTCGCGCTTGGTCGCTCCGGCCTTCAAGGCAATGGCCAGCCCCTGCACGATCTCACCGGCATCCGGCCCGACCATGTGACAGCCGAGAACCTTGTCTGTCTTGGCGTCCACCACCAGTTTCATCATCGTGCGCTCCTGGCATTCAGTCAGGGTCAACTTCATCGGGCGGAAGCGGCTTTCGAAGATCACCACCTCATGGCCGGCTTCGCGGGCGTCCTCTTCGCTCAAGCCCACGGTGCCGATGTTTGGCAGGCTGAACACGGCGGTCGGGATCATCTTGTAATCCACCGGGCGGTATTGCTCAGGCTTGAACAAACGTCGCGCCACGGCCATACCTTCGGCCAAGGCGACCGGCGTCAGCTGAACTCGACCAATCACATCGCCGAGCGCCAGAATCGAAGGCTCGGCTGTCTGGTACTGCGCGTCGACCTCGATAAAGCCTTTTTTGTCGAGTTTGACGCCGGTGTTTTCAAGCCCAAGATTATCAAGCATCGGACGCCGACCGGTCGCATAGAACACACAATCAGCCTCCAGCTCGCGACCATCCTTAAGCGTCACCTTCAGGCTGCCATCGGACTGCTTGTCGATACGCTCGATGTCGCTGTTGAACTGCAAGTCCATGCCACGCTTGGTCAGCTCTTCCTGCAAATGCTTGCGCACCGCGCCATCGAAGCCGCGCAGGAACAACTCACCGCGATACAGCAACGTGGTCTGGGCGCCCAACCCGTGGAAGATGCCGGCGAACTCAACGGCAATGTAACCGCCGCCGACTACCACAACACGCTTCGGCAACTCCTTGAGGAAGAAGGCCTGGTTGGAACTGATTGCATGCTCATGCCCCGGAATTTCCGGAATCTGCGGCCAGCCACCGGTCGCGATCAGGATGTTTTTAGCAGTGTGGCGCTCGCCATTGATCTCGACTGTGTTTGGATCGACGATTTTGGCGTGACCTTCATGCAAGGTCACGCCGCTGTTGACCAGCAAGTTGCGGTAAATGCCATTCAGGCGATTGATCTCGCGGTCCTTATTGGCGATCAGCGTGGCCCAGTCAAACTGCGCCTCGCCCAGCGTCCAGCCAAAACCGGACGACTGCTCGAAGT
>NZ_JBFULH010000291.1:0-5198 GCF_056400445.1 Pseudomonas sp. P5_B2
GGCGTGGACGCGGTGTACTTCCCGTTCCACAAGGCCAACGAGTTCCTCGGCATGACCGGGTTGCCGACGTTCCTCTGTGTGGACGTGATGAAGCGCCCGAACATCGAAGCCGATGTGGAGCGTTATGAGCAGCACTTGGCCGAGGTGTTTGGCCTGTCCGCTTGAGGTTCCTTTCGCCCCGCATCCAGCTACTATCAAGCCAGTTTTTGAATGAGGGGCCGCAGTGAAAGCCAGATCCGATGAATTGCAGATTTTTGTCTGCGTGATTGAGTGCGGGTCGATTTCCGCGGCGGCCGAACAGGTCGGGCAAACCCCCTCGGCGGTTAGCCGCACGCTGTCACGACTGGAGGCGAAACTCGATACCACGCTGATCAACCGCACCACACGGCGCATGGACCTGACCGAGGAGGGCAAGTACTTCTTCGAGCACGCCAAGCGGATTCTAGATCAGATGGACGAACTCGAAGAACGCCTCACCTCACGCCAGCAAACGCCGTCCGGGCGCTTGCGGATCAACGCCGCTTCACCGTTCATGCTGCACGCCATCGTGCCCTACATCGACGAATTCCGCAGGCTCTACCCGGACATCCAGCTCGAACTCAACAGCAACGATTTGATCATCGACCTGCTGGAGCAAAGCACCGACATTGCCATCCGTATTGGCACGCTCACCGACTCTACCCTGCATGCACGCTCCTTGGGTTGCAGTCCGCTGCACATCGTCGCCAGCCCGGCCTACCTTGAGCAACACGGCAGACCACAGGTGGTTGCGGATTTAAGCGAGCATGCATTGCTGGGGTTTACCCAGAACGAAGGCCTCAACCAATGGCCGTTGCGCTCTGTGCATGGTGATCGCTGGCCGATCGAGGCATCGATCAGTGCCTCCAGCGGCGAGACCATTCGGCACTTGGTGCTGGAAGGCCAGGGCATTGCCTGCCTGTCGCATTACATGACGATCGACGACATCCGTGCCGGGCGATTGCAAGTGCTGCTGGCGGACTTCAACAGCGGTTATCGACAGCCGATCAACGCGGTGTACTACCGCAACTCGCAACTGGCCCTGCGAATCCAGTGCTTTCTGGACTTCATTCAGGGCAAGTTGGCGGCGTATGCGAATTCAGACTTCAAGGGCTGATTCGTGATCCCCGCGCAAGAGTGAATTGGGTCAGAGGGGATTTTTCATCAGTGATCACTCCTCGATACTCGTTGCATCACTTATTCACGCAGGGAGTTTCTCCATGAACGTATTCGTCACCGGCGCCGCCGGTTTYATCGGCGGCTCCATTGCCACCGGCCTGATCCGGGCGGGCCACAAGGTCACCGGCCTGGTGCGCAGCCAGGAACAAGCCAGTGAACTGAGCGCGTTGGGCATCACCCCGGTGATCGGCACGCTTGACGACAGCGCACTGCTGGGCGAACAGGCTCGCGCTGCCGATGCAGTGATCAACGCCGCCAGCAGCGACCATCGCGGCGCGGTGGAAGCCTTGCTCGACGCCTTGCGCGGTTCCAACAAAGTGTTCCTGCACACCAGCGGTTCGAGCATCGTCGGCGATGCGTCCGGCGGAAAATCCAGCGACGTTATCTATTTCGAAGACAAGCTGCCGGAACCGACTGTCGACAAGGCCGCTCGCGTGGCCATCGATAACCTGATCCTCGCAGCAGCGAACGACGGCGTGAATTCGGCCGTGATCTGCAACACCTTGATCTACGGCCACAGCCTCGGCGTCAATCGCGACAGCGTGCAATTGCCGCGCTTGCTGAAGCAGGCGCTTAAAAGTGGCGTGGTCCGGCATGTCGGCCCGGGGCAGAACATCTGGTCCAACGTGCACATCGAAGACGTGGTGTCTCTGTACCTGCTGGCGCTGAGCAAAAACGTACCGGGCACGTTCTACTTCGTCGAAAGCGCTGAAGCGTCGTTTATCGACATGACCACTGCCATTGCCCAAGCACTGGAGTTGGGCGCGCCGCAGGACTGGTCGTTGAAAGACGCCGAAGCCGAGTGGGGGTATGAAATGGCCAACTATGGGTTGGGGTCCAATAGCCGGGTGCGCGGGAAAAAGGCGCGTGAGTTGCTGGGCTGGGTGCCGAAGCGGGTGTCGGTGATTGAGTGGATTCGGGACGAGATGGTTTGAGTTCGCTTTAGACCGCGTCATCGTTCATCGCGGGCAAGCCACGCTCCCACAGGGGATTTGTGAACGACGCAAATCACCTGTGGGAGCGTGGCTTGCTCGCGAAGGCGCTTTCAGCTGCCCAACAACTGGCCGGGCCATCCGCAATTCCGTAACATCCGCGCACTTTCTTCTCGTCACTCCCTGCGTGCGATCCTCCCCATGAAACCAAAACGTCTACGCGCCGATGTCCTGGCCGGGCTCACGACCTCATTCGCCCTGCTGCCCGAATGCATCGCCTTCGCGCTGGTGGCCCACCTCAATCCACTGATGGGGCTTTACGGGGCGTTCATCATATGTACCCTGACCGCGCTGTTCGGCGGGCGGCCGGGCATGGTGTCCGGCGCTGCCGGTTCGATGGCCGTGGTGATCGTCGCGCTGGTGGTGCAACACGGCGTGCAGTATTTGCTCGCGACCGTGCTGCTCGGCGGGCTGATCATGTTGGCGTTCGGCTTGCTCAGGCTGGGCAAACTGGTGCGCATGGTCCCGCACCCGGTGATGCTCGGCTTCGTCAACGGCCTGGCGATCATCATTGCTTTGGCGCAGTTGGAGCATTTCAAAAGCGGTGGCGCCTGGCTCAGCGGCACACCGCTGTATGTAATGAGTGGGCTGGTGGCCGTCACCATGGCCATCGTTTACCTGCTGCCGCGCCTGACGCGTGCCGTACCGCCGGCATTGGTGGCGATTCTGGGCGTGGGGCTGGCGGTGTATCTGCTGGGCTTGCCGACTCGTACGCTAGGCGACATGGCGCACATTGCCGGTGGCTTGCCGACGTTTGCATTTCCAGAGATTCCCTGGAGCCTGGAAACCCTGTACATCATCGCGCCCTACGCGATTTTGATGGCGCTGGTCGGCCTGCTGGAAACCTTGCTGACGCTGAACCTGACCGACGAAATCACCGAGAGCCGTGGCTTCCCGGATCGCGAGTGCGTGGCGCTGGGTGCAGCGAATATGGTCTCTGGCGTGTTCGGCGGCATGGGCGGTTGCGCGATGATCGGTCAGACGGTGATCAACCTCAGTTCTGGTGGGCGGGGGCGGCTCTCCGGGGTGATGGCTGGGGTGATGATCCTGTTGTTCATTCTGTTTCTTTCGCCGCTAATCGAGCGCATCCCGCTGGCGGCGCTGGTCGGGGTGATGTTTGTGGTGTCTCAGCAAACGTTCGCCTGGGCCTCGCTTCGGGTGCTGAACAAAGTGCCGTTGAACGACGTGTTGGTAATCATTGCCGTGACGGTGATTACTGTGTTCACCGATCTGGCGACTGCGGTGCTGTGCGGGATCATCATCGCGGCGCTCAACTTTGCCTGGCAGCAGGCCCGGCAGCTTTACGCCGACAGTCATCTGGAAACCGACGGCAGCAAACTGTACCGGGTACACGGCACGCTGTTCTTTGCCTCGACGACTCCCTTCCTGAATCAATTCGACCCGGCCAATGATCCTGCTCAGGTCACGCTGGATTGCCGTCATTTGAGCTTCGTCGATTACTCGGCCATTGCCGCGCTGAATGCACTGCGCGAACGCTACGCCAAGGCCGGCAAACATCTGCGGGTGCTGCACTTGTCGGAGCGTTGCAAGAAACTGCTGAAACGCGCGCGCGTGAATCACGACTGAGACGGAACGCGGCAGGTGTACGATTAACTGCCGCTGGGAGACTGACATGATGTACGACACGCTGATTCGCAACGCCCTGATCATCGACGGCAGCAACCGCCCCGGCTACCCCGCTGACGTGGCGATCCTGAACGGCCGCATCGAGCGCATCGGCGACTTGCAAGACACCACCGCCGCCGAAGAAATCGACGCTGCTGGCCGCGTGCTGGCGCYGGGTTTCATCGACGTCCACACCCATGACGACACCGTGGTTATCCGCCAGCCGCAGATGCTGCCAAAACTCAGCCAGGGCGTGACCACGGTGATTGTCGGCAACTGCGGCATCAGTGCTTCGCCGGTGAGTTTGAAGGGCGATCCACCGGACCCGATGAACCTGCTCGGCACTGCTGCGGCGTTTGTCTATCCCAGGTTCAGCGACTACCGCGCGGCGGTCGAAGCGGCGGACACTACGCTGAACGTCGCTGCACTGGTCGGTCATACCGCGTTGCGCAGCAATCACCTCGATGACCTGTTTCGCGTCGCTACACCAGACGAAATCAGCGCGATGCGCGAACAACTGCGGGAAAGTCTTGAGGCCGGCGCTTTGGGATTATCCACAGGCCTGGCCTACGCCAACGCGTTCTCGGCGTCTACCGACGAAGTGATGCAACTGACGGAAGAATTGGCGGCGTTCGGCGCGGTGTACACCACCCATTTGCGCAGTGAATTCGAACCGGTGCTGGAGGCGATGGACGAGGCCTTCCAGATCGGTCGCCATGCGAAATCCCCGGTAATCATTTCCCACCTGAAATGCGCGGGTGCCGGTAACTGGGGACGCAGTCCGCAATTGCTGGCTTCCCTCGAAAACGCGGCGAAAACCCATCCGGTGGGCTGCGACTGTTATCCCTACGCGGCGAGCTCTTCGACGCTGGACCTCAAGCAAGTCACCGATGCTCACCGCATCACCATCACCTGGTCCACGCCGCACCCGGAGATGGGCGGCCGCGACCTGATGGACATCGCCGCCGAGTGGAACCTGTCGTTGCTAGACGCTGCTCGACAACTGCAACCGGCTGGCGCGGTGTACTACGGAATGGACGAGGCAGACGTTCGAAAAATCCTTGCGCATCCGCTGTCCATGGTTGGCTCTGACGGATTGCCGGACGACCCGTTCCCGCATCCGCGCTTGTGGGGTGCATTCCCACGCGTACTCGGCCATTTCAGTCGCGATGTCGGGTTGTTTCCGCTGCACACCGCCATTCACAAGATGACCGGGCTGTCGGCAGCGCGATTTGGCTTGAAGGCGCGCGGCGAAATCCGCGAAGGGCACTGGGCAGATCTGGTGTTGTTCAATCCGGAAACCATTCGCGACGTGGCAGACTTCAATGACCCGCAACGGGCAGCGGAAGGGATTGACGGGGTGTGGGTCAACGGTGTGTTGAG
>NZ_JBFULH010000292.1:0-5177 GCF_056400445.1 Pseudomonas sp. P5_B2
GGCTGCGTTGTAGGCCTTGGAAAGGGAACAATCATTCCCTGTGGTCTACGCCTTGCCTGGCCCGCTTTCAGGCGACAACGCGACGCAGGAAATGACCGATGACAGGCCCTTGTCATGGGGCTCGCGGCGGCAGTGTTGGGTCATGAGGGGCCGGCGCTGTCGGCGCGACGGCAGGCGCTACCGGTTCTACCGGGGTTGCTGAAGCAGCGGGCGCAGGTTGCTCCATCGCAAAAACAGGTGCAGGCGCAGGTGTTGGCTCAGTGGCAGCGGCAGGCGCGTGAATCGTCTGCGCCCCCACGTGTTCCACCGGCGTCGGCTCCTGCTGGGTTGGCGAGAAGATTTTCCGTGCCTCCTGCTCCAGCGACAGAATGTGCTCGTTGTGCAGCTGCCGACGAATCTCGTCGGCGCCGATTTCACGTTCAACTTCCTGCTTGATCGCGTTGAAGCTGCGCTTCAAGCGTCCGACCCACAGGCCGGCAGTGCGCGCAGCACCCGGCAAGCGCTCGGGACCCAGCACCAGCAGGGCTACGAGGCCGACGAGCAGCAGTTCAGAGAAGCTGATACCAAACATTAGTCAGTGCTCACACGTCTTTGCGGATCGGCTCTTCGACTTTTTGTGCCTGCACGTCGATGGTATGCGGCTGGTTCACCGTGGCTTGCGGCTGAACCGGCGGTACTGGTTGCGACGACGTTGCGGTCGGATCGGCGGGTTTTTCGTCGTCGTTCATGGCTTTCTTGAAGCCCTTGATCGACTCGCCCACGTCAGTGCCGAGGTTTTTCAGTTTCTTGGTGCCGAATACCAGTACGACAACAACCAGGATGACGATCCAGTGTTTCCAGTCAAAAATGCCCATGTTGCTGCTCCTCTCTAATAGTTATTCAGGCGGACGGGCGCGAGGCTTTCTCAGCGTGTCCGGACAGACCGAATCGACGGTCCAGTTCATCGAGTACAGCCTGTGGATGCTGCCCCAGTTGGGCGAGCATGACCATGCTGTGGAACCACAAATCGGCGGTCTCGTAGATCACATCGCTGCAGTCGCCGCTGATGGCGGCATCCTTGGCGGCGATGATGGTTTCGACCGACTCTTCGCCGACTTTTTCCAGAATCTTGTTCAAGCCCTTGTGGTACAGGCTGGCGACATACGAGCTGTCGGCGGCAGCGCCTTTGCGCTCTTCAAGCACTTGGGCCAGGCGGGTCAACGTGTCACTCATGGGTGTGTCCTGCGGAGTAGATGGCGTGCGGGTCCTTGAGCACCGGGTCGACGGTTTTCCAGTCGCCGTTCTCGAAGACACGGTAGAAGCAGCTTTGGCGGCCGGTATGGCAAGCGATGTCGCCAATTTGCTCGACCATCAGGATGATCACGTCGGCGTCGCAATCCAGGCGCATCTCATGCAGGGTTTGCACGTGGCCAGACTCTTCGCCCTTGCGCCACAGCTTGCCACGGGAGCGTGACCAGTAAATGGCGCGATTCTCGGCAGCGGTCAGTTCCAGCGCTTCACGGTTCATCCAGGCCATCATCAGGACGCGCCCGGTCTTGTAATCCTGGGCAATCGCAGGCACCAGGCCGTCAGCGTCCCACTTGATCTCGTCCAGCCAGTTTTTCATCTTCGACTCCGACAGCGGGTTCAACACTTCATTAGTCAAACCCAAGCGTCTGAACAGTGTGCCAGCGACTGGCGTGACTGGCTATCGGCGAACGACCAGATACAAGCCGACGGCGATCATGATTCCCCCGGGCCAATGACCCAGTTCGTTCAGCGGTCCGCCGGCCAGCAGAATAACGCCGCCCGCCAGGTGTGCGCAGCCGAGCAGGCGCAAGAACCAGTCATCCTTGCGTTTATGCCACGGAGGTGGCGGGTCGTAGGCGTGGGGTTGGGACATGCGTTCGAGCAGGTCGCGGGCCATGTTGGCCAGATGCGGCAGTTGTTCGAACTGGCTCTGCACGTTGCCGAGCAAGGCTTTTGGGCTGACGCGCTCGCGCATCCAGCGTTCGAGGAACGGTTGCGCGGTGTTCCACAAGTCCAGGTCCGGGTATAGCTGACGGCCCAGGCCCTCGATGTTCAGTAAGGTTTTTTGCAGCAGTACCAGCTGCGGCTGCACTTCCATGTTGAAGCGCCGGGCAGTCTGGAACAGGCGCATCAGCACCTGACCGAAGGAAATATCTTTTAATGGTTTTTCAAAAATCGGCTCGCACACAGTGCGGATTGCCGCTTCAAATTCGTTGAGTTTGGTTTCCGCCGGCACCCAGCCCGAATCGATGTGCAATTGCGCCACACGACGGTAGTCACGCTTGAAGAAGGCAAAGAGGTTGCGCGCCAGGTAGTCCTGATCTTCCGGGGTCAGGCTGCCGACGATGCCGCAGTCAATCGCAATGTACTGCGGGCTCCACGGGTTGACGGTGCTGACGAAGATGTTGCCTGGGTGCATGTCGGCGTGGAAGAAACTGTCGCGGAACACTTGGGTGAAGAAGATCTCCACGCCGCGCTCAGCGAGCATCTTCATGTCTGTGCGCTGGTCGGCCAGGGTCGTCAGGTCGGTGACCTGGATGCCGTAGATGCGTTCCATCACCAACACTTTCGGCCGGCACCAGTCCCAATAGACTTGCGGCACATACAGCAGAGGTGAGCCTTCGAAATTACGCTTCAGCTGGCTGGCGTTGGCCGCTTCGCGCAGTAAATCGAGTTCGTCGTAGATGGTTTTTTCGTAGTCACTGACCACGTCCACCGGGTGCAGCAGGCGCGCGTCGGCTGAAAGCTTTTCGGCGGCGCGGGCCAGAATGAACAGCCACGCCAGATCCTGGGCGATGATGGGTTTGAGGCCGGGGCGGATCACCTTGACCACCACTTCTTCCCCGGTTTTCAGCTGTGCGGCATGCACCTGCGCCACCGAGGCGGACGCCAGCGGTTCGACGTCGAAGCGGCTGAACACTTCACTGATCTTTTTGCCGAGCTGTTCTTCGATCAGCTTGATTGATACTTGGGAATCGAACGGCGGCACGCGGTCCTGCAGTTTCATCAGCTCATCGGCGATGTCTTCCGGCAACAGGTCGCGGCGGGTGGAGAGAATTTGCCCGAATTTGATGAAAATCGGCCCAAGGTCCTGCAACGCCAGGCGCAATCGAGCGCCACGGCTCAAGTCCAGCGTCTTGCGCGGGAACCAGCGCCACGGCAGCGCGTAACGCAGTGCCAGCAGGAACCAGGGGAGCGGCAGGGCAAATAGCAGGTCATCGAGGCGGTAACGAATCACAACGCGCTGGATGCGCAACAAACGGCGGACGGCAAGCAGCTTCATGCGTTATCGCTTGGGTCGAGGGATCGGGAAAGGCGCTCGAAGCGCGCCTCGAGACGTTCCAGATCGAGTTTGATCTGGTCCAGTTCACTGAAACGGGCTTCGGCTTCGCGCTGACCGACAAGGGTGCGTGACTCTTCGGCCAAGTATTCGCCCAGGTTCTGGCCCAGGCTGGCGAATCCTTGCTGATACCAGCGGGCGCGGCTGCGCAGGTGACCGCCAACCAGTTGCGTGGCCACAGGGCCCAGCCAGCGTGAGAGTTCGTACTCCCAGTCCAGCTCCAGGTCCTGAAGGATCGCCGCCAGTTCCAGCAGCACGCCGCTGTCACCGTCGAGTTCGACTTCAGGGCCATGCAGGACCGCGGTCTTGTCCTTGCTCATCGCCAGTTTCAACAGGCTGGAGGCCGGAGCGCGCAAGGTGCAATCGGCGCCGGTTTCCCAATGAGCGGCCAGCATCAGGCCTTCGTCACTGGGCAAGATGAACAGCTGCAACGCCGGACTGCGGCAGTCGACGGCAATCACCCGGCCGCTCAAATGAGCCAGCCGCGGCAGCGCCGTGCTGTCGAGACGCAGCACCCGGTTA
The DNA here is from genome assembly GCF_056400445.1 of Pseudomonas sp. P5_B2. Classification (NCBI taxonomy): domain Bacteria; kingdom Pseudomonadati; phylum Pseudomonadota; class Gammaproteobacteria; order Pseudomonadales; family Pseudomonadaceae; genus Pseudomonas; species Pseudomonas sp. P5_B2. The sequence continues at coordinate 3,872 of NZ_JBFULH010000292.1, forward strand.
AGGCCGAGTTCAACGCTGGCGAGCAGACCGGCCAGCAACATCAGGGTTTGATGCCGCGGTGCAGGGCGACGATGCCTGCGGTCATGTTGTGGTAGGTCACGCGGTCGAAACCGGCCTCGACCATCATCGACTTCAGGGTTTCCTGATTCGGGTGCATACGGATCGATTCGGCAAGGTAGCGATAGCTTTCCGAGTCGTTGGTGATCAGCTTGCCCATCAGCGGCATGAAGGCGAACGAGTAGGCGTCGTAGGCTTTGGACATCAGCGCGTTGGTCGGCTTGGAGAATTCCAGCACCAACAGACGACCGCCAGGCTTGAGTACGCGCAGCATCGAACGCAGGGCGTCTTCCTTGTGCGTCACGTTGCGCAGACCGAAGGCGATGGTCACGCAGTCGAAGTGATTGTCCGGGAACGGCAGCTTTTCAGCATCGGCCTGAACGAATTCGACGTTGCCGGCCACACCGAGATCCAGCAGGCGGTCACGACCGACCTTGAGCATGGATTCGTTGATGTCGGCCAACACCACCTGGCCGGTCGGGCCGACGAGGTGCGAGAATTTTTTGGTCAGGTCGCCCGTACCGCCAGCGATGTCCAGCACGCGATTGCCAGTGCGCACACCCGAAAGCTCGATTGCGAAACGCTTCCACAAACGGTGCATACCGCCCGACAGGAGGTCGTTCATCAAGTCGTACTTGGCGGCTACCGAATGGAAAACCTCAGCGACTTTTTCCGCTTTTTGGCTTTCCGGAACGTTTTTGAAACCGAAGTGAGTGGTGGGTTCGGCATCGCTGCCTTTGCGCTGATCAGTCATATCGCTGTCACCAGAAGAGAATGCGGGACATTCTAATCCCCAAGGCATGCTTTGTCTTGGCAAGGCTGAAGGTAAGATGGGCAACCACCGGGACGTTTTGACGCAGTAATGGTCAAGATGCTTCAGGAAAGTATCCACAAAGCAGGAGTCATTCGATGGCCCGTATTAGTGTTGAACGTGCCCACGGCCTGGGCAAGGAAGCGGCTCGCGAGAAGGCCGACAAGCTGGCGCAGAAACTGTCCGATCAATATGGCCTGGAGCCGCAGTGGTCCGGCGACACGCTGAACCTCAAACGCTCCGGTGTGAAAGGCGCGGTGCATGTCAGCGAGGATTCAATCCGCGTCGATGTGGAATTGGGGCTGATGATGTCGGCCATGAGCGGCATGATCAAATCGGAAATCGAAAAGGCCCTCGATAAAGCGTTGGTCTGATACGGTCGAATGTTGGATGAGATTTAGTGTGGGAGCGGGCTTGCTCGCGAATGCGGTGTGTCAG
>NZ_JBFULH010000293.1:0-5159 GCF_056400445.1 Pseudomonas sp. P5_B2
GGGATGGGGTGTACAGAAAACCCAATGTGTCGGCGCTGCCGATCATCAAGGTCGACGCCAGTTCCGCGAAATGCTTGAAGGGGGCCGTTACGCGCACTTTTTCGATGCGCAGAGCAGCGCCAGTGGTCGCGAGGCTGACAACCATCAGTTTCAGGTACTCTTTCGTCGATAAAATACCCTCTTGGCGCTGGAGTAGAAGCTTGAGGTGGAACGCATCGCGCAAGCCTTCGGTGAAAAACGCCCGGCGTGACAGCCCATGGCTCATGTCGCTGTTCCAGAATAAATCGAGCTGGCTGTGCAAGTGGGGGGTGAAACTTTGAGCGATCTCTTTCAAGGCACTTTCCCATGCCAGGTTATCGACGTCGCTGCTAATGTCGTGCGCGGGATGGGCAAAGACTCTGGAGTCGCCAGTAGGCCACTGGTTGGTGAGGTAAAAGTGAAGGAGGGCATCAGTGAGTGAGAGCGAGGAAATCGTGTGTTGATCTTCGCTGTCATCGAAAGTCGACGCCGTACGGAAAAAGCTCTTGAGTCGGGTCAGTCGCTGATCCAATTTGGGGAAGGGCTTGCGTAACGCGTTGTTCAGGCTGTCGTTGAGCATCGATTGCAGGCTAGGCGTTTTAAGCAACTCGGCCATCATTGCCTTGATGTTCTGAGTCTGATTGCTGTCAAGAGTGAGTTGTTGGTCCTGGAATACCGCGCCTTCGATTGTATTGGTGGAGATGTCAGGTGTTGCGGCGGCGGCCAGGACGCAGCGCTGCTCGATGGAAAGAAAACGCAACAGTTCACCCTTGCTGGTGTCCGACGCCAGCCAGTCCTTGAGCTTGCTTTTAAGGTCTTTGATGTCCGCGAACTTGGTCAGGCCCTTCCATGGCGTGTAGAGCGTGACTTCTCCATCGTTGGGGCGGCTCATGGCGAAAGTGCCGGCCAATGGAATATCCGTCATGTCCGGCGCACTCAGGATCAGCCGGGAAACTTCCATCGGGGCTTTGGGCGCGGTACGGGTTGCGTCGGTCGCCAAATAAACGTTCTGAATCCATTTAAGGTCGTCTTGCGTGAAGTTCAGTGCTTTTTCGCGGTCACCGGGGTGTCGGGCATTGGAGGCAATGCGTGCCTCGTCGAAAAAGTACGGCAATGGGGGAGCTGTCATGTTTATCCTCGATGCGCAGTGATCGGTAATTGCAGTCGTTCAGTCGAGGAAAAACAGTAAGCCCGCTGGAACGCTCGGGTGCGGTACATATTGCTTGAGCCGATCAGTCTGTTGAGGCTTGACAGGACGCCCGTACAACAGCGCTTAATCGGCGACTTTTTCAGGTTGCCCTGCAACCTCGCTTCACGCTGTTGCCCGTACTCAATAATAAAATTGGAGCTTCAGATGACCGTATCGCCCGAAATGGCCGTCAGTTCGAACACCCAAACGCTCGATTTCGACGCGCTCGTTCAACTGCTCGAACAGATTTTTCTGCGCCATGGCACCTCTGCCGAGGTTGCCCGGACGCTGGCCCTCAATTGCGCTGGTGCCGAGCGCGATGGTGCTCACAGCCACGGTGTGTTCCGTATTCCCGGTTATGTCTCGACGCTGAACAGCGGCTGGGTCAATGGCCAGGCCGTGCCGGTGGTTGAAGACGTCGCCTCGGGGTTTGTCCGGGTCGATGCCGGCAATGGTTTCGCCCAGCCGGCGCTGGCGGCTGCACGCGCCCTGTTGGTGGAAAAGGCTCGCAGCGCCGGCATTGCGGTGCTGGCTATTCGCAATTCACACCATTTCGCCGCGTTGTGGCCGGACGTCGAACCGTTTGCCTATGAAGGGCTGGTGGCGTTGAGCGTGGTCAACAGCATGACCTGCGTGGTACCCCACGGCGCTGATCGTCCGTTGTTCGGCACCAACCCGATCGCCTTTGCTGCCCCTCGGGCTGGCGGCGAGCCGATTGTGTTCGACCTGGCCACCAGCGCCATTGCCCATGGCGATGTGCAGATCGCAGCACGCAAGGGCGAACGCTTGCCGGTAGGTATGGGCGTCGACAGCCTTGGCCAGCCGACGCAGGACCCGAAAGCGATTCTCGAAGGCGGCGCACTGCTGCCGTTTGGCGGGCACAAGGGTTCCGCGTTGTCGATGATGGTGGAATTGTTGGCGGCCGCGCTGACCGGCGGCAATTTTTCGTTTGAGTTCGATTGGTCAAACCATCCAGGGGCCAAAACGCCCTGGACCGGTCAACTGTTGATCGTGATCGACCCGAGCAAGGCTGCCGGGCAGAATTTTGCCGAGCGCAGTCAGGAACTGGTGCGGCAGATGCACGGTGTGGGACTCAAGCGCCTGCCGGGTGATCGACGCCATAAAGAACGGGCCAAGTCTGGTTCGCAAGGCATTACGCTCGACGCCGGGACGCTGGCGAACCTGCGAGAACTGGCGGGGCTGTAATACCTGGAAAAAACGCATACAAGAAAAAGGCGAGCCCGTGGCTCRCCTTTTTACGCTGTAGAACCGTACCGCTTAACGCCGACCGAGCAGCAACCCAACCACCAGACCGAATCCGGCGGAAATAGCCACGGTTTGCCATGGGTGCCCACCAATGTAGGTTTCGGTGGCATCGAAGACAGGTTGGGTACGGTCACGCACACGGTTGACCGAATCCCGAGCCTGCTGGAGTTTCAGGGCGATTTGCTCGCGCAGGGTCTCGGCTTCCTCACCGACCAGTGCGGCGCTGCGGGTCAGCAGTTTTTCCGACTCTTCGATCAGCGTTGCCAGCTCGCTGAACGCCAGTTCCTTGGATTGGTCTTCGGCGACTTGTGCTGCGGTTTTCCGAGCCATTGAGGTACTCCTTGCATGTAATCAGGCAGTGAATAATGGAGTCTAGCCCCGGCGGAAAAGTTGCAGAGAGTTTTTCTCGTTGACCCTCGCTGGATAGAAAATTCCTGAGTCAGACGTTTCCTCCTACAGTGTAAGATGTCGCCTATTTACGCAGCAGGAAATTCCCATGAGCTTCAATCTGGCCGATAAACCCCTCGCCGAGCGCGCTGCGCTTGAAGATGAAAAGTCCCGTCTGTTCGACCTCTGGCAAAGCAACCTGGGCAAATCCAAGGGTGAAGCAGCGCGCTTGTTCGGTGAGCGTGCCAAGCGCAAAGGCAAGTGGGCCGAATGGGTTCGTACCGAACTTGACGCGATGTCGCCGCCGGAATACGCCAACATGGTGCGCAGTGAAGTCAATCGCCTCATGGCGGCCAACAAGTAAGTCCGGCTTTCAGGCAAAACACGCGACAATCGCTTCGCGCACTTTCAGTACCACCGGATCGAGCTGGGTGCTGGTGCGCCAGCCCAACTCAATCGGATAGCGCGGCAAGGCCAACGGGCAGGGCAGCAGCACCAGCCCACTGAGCGCCGCGATGCTTTGCGCGGCATGCGCCGGAATGGTCGCCACCGCCTGACTGCCCTTGAGCAAATGCGGTAGCGCGGCAAAATGCGTGGTCGACGCACACACCCGGCGACTCAGCCCCAGCGCTGCCAACCCTTCGTCGGTGATGCCGATAAAACCGCCGGACGACACCAGAATGTGTTCGCGCGCGACGAACTCGTCGAGGCTGATGACGTGTTGCCCTTCGGTCAGGCTGGCGCGATCCACCAGACATAAATACCCGCCTTCTCCCAACACCTGACGACTGAGCAAGCGCTCGGCAAATCCGCCAGCGGTGATCGCCAGATCGATACTGCGCTCCATCAAGGCGTGGGCCACGATCTGGCTGTGGGTTTGCCGGAAGATCAACCTCAGCTTCGGTGCTGTTCGGGCGATTTCTTCGATCAGTCGGCGGCCATAGGCAATTTCGAAATCATCCGACATCCCCACCGACACTGAGCGGCCGTCGTACTGATGGGCTGCCGGATCGACCATCGCCAGGCTCTGGCGGCATTTGTTCAGCGCGTCGCTGACCACCGGTTTCAATTGGTTGGCCTTGAGCGTCGGCGCCAAGCCACGACCGGTGCGCACGAACAGCTGATCGCCATACACCTCGCGCAGCCGGCGCAGCGCGGCACTGACCGCCGATTGCGTCACGCCCAGGCGTAGGGCCGCACGGCTGGCGCTGGACTCTTCATGCAGTGCTTCGAAGACTTTKAGCAGGTTGAGATCGACAGTGGCGATATTCATGGTGTTCATATCATTCAGCAGTGAGTCGGGCTTTATTCATGATCCCGTGGCGTCGGAGTATGGGCAATACCTGATGCCACTGGAGTGACTGCAATGCCGAAGTCAATCGTTGCCGCGCTGCAAATCGGCGCTTTGCCCGGTGGCAAGGCCGACACCCTGGAGCAGATTCTTGCCTGGGAAAACGCCATTACCGAGTCCGGGGCCCGATTGGTGGTGATGCCCGAAGCGTTGCTCGGCGGTTACCCCAAGGGCGAGGGGTTTGGCACACAACTGGGTTATCGACTGCCGGAGGGGCGTGAAGCGTTTGCCCGGTATTTCGCCAACGCCATCGACGTGCCTGGCGTCGAGACTGAAGCCCTGGCCGGGTTGTCGGCGCGTACTGGGGCCAATCTGGTCATCGGTGTGATTGAACGCGCGGGCAGCACGCTGCATTGCACGGCGCTGACTTTCGACCCGCAGGCGGGACTGATCGCCAAACACCGCAAGCTGATGCCCACCGGCACCGAACGGCTGATCTGGGGCAAGGGCGATGGGTCGACGTTACCGGTCATCGACAGCCAGGTCGGACGAGTCGGCGCAGTGATTTGCTGGGAAAACATGATGCCKCTGCTRCGCACSGCGATGTACGCCAAAGGCATTGAAGTGTGGTGTGCGCCGACGGTGGACGAGCGCGAAATGTGGCAAGTCAGCATGCGTCACATCGCCCATGAAGGGCGCTGCTTCGTAGTCAGCGCCTGTCAGGTGCAGGACTCGCCGCAAACCTTGGGCGTGGAGATTGCCAACTGGCCGGCGGACCGGCCGCTGATTGCTGGCGGCAGTGTGATTGTCGGGCCGATGGGCGATGTGTTGGCGGGGCCGTTGCGTGATGGACCTGGCTTGTTGACGGCTGAAATCGATACGGACGACCTGGTTCGCGCCCGATATGACTATGACGTGGTGGGGCACTATGCGCGGCCGGATGTGTTTGAACTGATTGTGGATGAACGCGCCAAACCCGGGGTCCGATTCACCCCATAACCCCTTGTG
>NZ_JBFULH010000294.1:0-5145 GCF_056400445.1 Pseudomonas sp. P5_B2
ATCAAATACACCGTGGAGGCGGGGTTTACGACGGCTGCGCCGCCGGACGCAGCCTCGCGGGCTCGGCAGCTGCTACAGGGGATCGCTTTATCGACCGAGCAGCTTGGCCAGTCCTGCATCCGCCAGGTGTCGGGTCAATTCTGCAGCCGTCATTTCAACGCCTAACCTGAATGCCTGCCCGGCCCACAGATTGCTGAAATCCTTTTCATCCTTGGCTCGCAGCGGCATCAGCGCACCACCGGCGAGTGGGAAGGTCGGCGCTTTATCGCTGATCGGCCCGATTTCACGCATCACCCGATTGAGAATGCCGCGAGCCGGGCGACCGGTGAAAATGTTGGTGACGGCGGTCTCGCTTTCTTTGGCGGTGCGCAATGCTTTGTAATGTGACCGGCTGACTTTGGCTTCCGGTGTGAACAAGTAAGCCGTGCCCACCTGTACCGCCGAAGCGCCCAACACAAAGGCAGCCGCAACACCCCGCGCATCACTGATTCCGCCAGCTGCAATCACCGGTACGTTCACGGCATCGACAATCTGAGGCACCAAGGCGAAGGTCCCGACCTGGCTGCTCAGATTGTCACTGAGAAACATCCCGCGATGACCACCGGCTTCGTAACCCATGGCGATGATTGCGTCACAGCCCTGCTGTTCCAGCCAGACGGCTTCTTCGACTGTGGTGGCCGAGGAGAGAATCTTCGCGCCGGTGGCTTTTACCCGATCCAGCAGGGATTTTTCCGGCAGGCCGAAGTGAAAACTGACCACTTCAGGGCGAAACTCTTCGACGATCTCACAGGACGCGGCATCGAACGGCGCTCGATTGGAAACTGGTGTCGGCGCATCGAAATCGACGCCCAGTTCCCGGTAGTAAGGTTCCAGCAGATCCTTCCAGTCCCGGGCACGTTGCTCGTCAGGGGCCGGCGTTTGATGGCAGAAATAGTTGATGTTGAACGGGCGCTGGGTGTGTTGGCGAATCGTCTTCAACTCTTCGCGCAGTTGCTCGATGCTCAGCATCGCCGCCGGCATCGAGCCCAGGCCGCCGGCGTTACTCGTCGCGATGACCATGGCCGATCCATTGGCGCCGGCCATGGGGGCCTGAATGATCGGTAGTTCGATACCGAGCAGGTCGAGAATGCGGGTGTCTGGCCATTGGCTCATGTGAATGATGCTCCGACGTCAAAACAGGGCAGGGACGGTAGAACCGGTTTTTACCAGCTATCACCGGTGCAGGGCCAGTCGACTTTTGGTTGGCCTGCGGTTTGGCTTAAAGTCTTGTACGGCTAATTGTGCCTTTGTGGTATTCCAAGGGCCCCACATCCTGATTGATTCCATTGAGAGGCAACGATGTTCAACGGTATTTTGATCGACAAAGACGACAGCGGTTACCGGGCCACACTGCAACAGATCAATGACGATCAACTGCCCGAGGGTGATGTGACGGTGCGCGTGGCGTACAGCACCCTCAACTTCAAGGATGGCTTGGCAATCACCGGCAGCAGCCCGGTGGTGCGCAAATTCCCCATGGTGCCGGGGATTGATCTGGCCGGCACTGTCGAATCCAGTGAACACCCGGACTACAAGGTCGGTGATCAAGTCGTACTCAATGGCTGGGGCGTGGGCGAAGGGCATTGGGGTGGATTGGCGCAGAAGGCGCGCCTGAACGGTGACTGGCTGATCCCGTTGCCAAAGGAATTTACCCCTGCTCAGGCCATGGCGATTGGCACCGCCGGCTATACGGCAATGCTGAGCATCCTGGCGCTGGAACATAACGGCGTGACGCCTGAGCAAGGCGACGTGCTAGTGACCGGGGCCAATGGCGGTGTAGGCAGTTTCGCCATCGCTCTATTGAACAAGCTGGGTTATCGCGTCGTCGCATCCACCGGTCGCACGTCCGAACACGAGTACCTCAAACAGCTGGGCGCCAGTGAAATCATCGACCGCGCCACATTGTCCGAACCGGGCAAACCGTTGGCGAAGGAGCGTTGGGCGGCGGTCATAGACTCGGTCGGCAGTCACACGCTGGCCAATGCCTGTGCCAGCACCAAGGCCAACGGCACGGTTGCGGCGTGTGGTCTGGCGCAAGGCATGGACTTTCCGGCCTCGGTCGCACCCTTCATTTTGCGCGGCGTGACATTGGCCGGGATCAACAGCGTGACCCAGCCCAAGGCCAGACGAGTACTCGCCTGGAATCGACTGGCCAAGGATCTGGACTTCGCGTTGCTGCCGCTGATCAGTCATGAAATCGGTTTGAGCGAAGCCATCGAAGCGGCGCAGCGTCTGCTTGCCGGGCAATTGCGCGGGCGGGTTGTAGTTGATGTGAATCGCTGATCAGCGCTTCTCGCGCTCCAGTAAAACGCGTTTGCGCTCAACCCCCCAGCGGTAGCCCGACAGGTTGCCGTCGCTACGCACCACCCGGTGGCAAGGAATCGCCACCGCYAGACTGTTCGCGCCACACGCCTGAGCCACGGCGCGCACGGCCTTGGGCGACCCGATGCGTTGGGCGATCTCGGAATAACTGGCGGTGCTGCCGGCAGGAATCTCGCGCAAGGCCTGCCAGACGCGCTCCTGGAACGCGGTGCCGCGCACGTCCAGCGGCAAGTCCAGGCCGAGAGCCGGAGCTTCGATAAATCCTACAACCTGAGCGATCAGTTGCTCGAAATCATGATCGGCACCGATCAGGTTGGCGCGGCGAAATTTGTCCTGTAAATCGCAGACCAGTTGATGCGGATCATCCCCCAGTAAAATCGCGCAAACCCCGCGTTCACTTTGCGCCACCAGAATCGCACCCAGGGAACACTGGCCGACCGCAAAACGGATGTCGGTATTGTGCCCGGCGGCGCGGTAGTCACGTGGCTTCATGCCCAAAAGATGATCGGCTGCTTCATAGAAGCGGCTGTTGGAATTGAAACCAGCGTCATACAGGGCATCGGTGACTGTGCTGCCGTCCGTCAGGTGTTCACGCACCTTGCGCGAGCGATGGGCCGTGGCGTAGCCCTTGGGTGTCAGCCCGGTGACGGCTTTGAACACTCGATGGAAGTGAAAACTGCTGAGGCCCGCGGCATCCGCCAGTTCATTGAGTGCCGGGAGATTTTCGGCGGATTCGATGTGTCGGCAGGCAGCGGCAACGGTGGCCGCGTGTTGGGCGGCGACGTCACTTTGATCTTTTGTAGCGCGTTTGCTTGGTCGATAGCCCGCCGCTTGGGCTTGCTCCGGGGTATCGAAAAATTCGACATTCTGCGGTTTCGGCAAGCGCGCCAGGCTGCTGGGGCGGCAGTAGATGCCGGTGGTTTTTACGGCATAGACAAACTGTCCGTCTGCGGTCGGATCGCGGGCGACGACTGCGGCCCAGCGTGGATCGATTTCGGTAGCGGTCTTCGTCGAATGAGTTGTCATGTCGGTATATCCATTGACTGGTTTCATTCAGATTAATCAGGCAGAGGAGGCGCCGCACTCCGGGTCTTGCGGTCAAACTCGAGCGCTTCATCCGGCCGTGCGAAACGTGAAATTGATCCTTTGTTCACCCAGTCTCGAATGTTGACCGTCCTTGATCGGCAGTACGCCGTGATAGCGCAAACGGTCTACGCCACCCCAGACTACGATGTCGCCATGCAGCAACGGCACGCGCAGGCTTTTATCGCTTCGTTCAAAGCCGCCGAACAGGAACGTCGCCGGCAACCCCAGCGACACCGAAACGATCGGGGCTGCATAGGAGCCTTCGTCTTTATCCTGGTGCAATGACATCTTGGCGCCAGGGACGTAGCGGTTGATCAGGCAGGAATCGGGGACAAAATCCACGAACCCCGCTTCACACGCAGCAGCTTGGGCTAGCTTGAAAAACACCTCAGGCATCTCGGGCCAGGGTTGCCCGGTCTGAGGGTCATTGCGCGTGTATTTGTAGCCGCTTCGATCAGTGGTCCAGCCCAAGGCGCCGCAACTGCTTAACGCCACCGACATGGTAAAACCGCCGGGCGTGACCATCTGCCGAAACGGTGCGGCCGCTAAAACTGCGTTCAGCGCGGTCAGCAACGGATCCAGCCAGGGCAGGGCAAAGCCGCGCAAGACACAGGCCTGTTCGCCGATCTGCTCGCGCCTTGGCGGTTGCTCGGGTTCTGTGTTGGTAAACAAATCCAGGGTGATGGGGCTCATGAGTCATAACGCGTCGTGAAAGATGATTCCAAGGGTGTGCCGTTTCCCGCTGTGCACGCGACTCACGCCGTGGCGCATGTTCACTCGGTAATAGCCGCGAACACCTTTGACCGGCCGCTGGCTGACGGCAAAGACCAAGGCATCGCCTTTTTTCAGGTCAATGACCTGAGGGCGTGACTGCATGCGGGGGCGCTGTTCGGTCAGGACGAATTCGCCGCCGGTGAAGTCCACGCCCGGTTCTGACAGGAGAATCGCCACTTGCAAAGGGAAGACGTGTTCGCCGTACAGATCCTGATGCAGGCAGTTGTAGTCCTGCGGGCCATATTGCAGCAACAAGGGCGTCGGGCGTTCCTGACCGGCGGCATGGCAGCGTTGCACAAACGCTTCGTGCTTGGCGGGAAAGCGCGTCGGCAGGTCCATGCATTCGTACCAGCGATTGGCAATCGGCACCAGTCCGGGGTAGAGCTCGTTTCGCAAACGGGCGATGTGTTCCGGCAAGGGATATCTGAAGTACTTGTACTCGCCACGGCCAAAACCGTGACGAGCCATGATCACCTGTGAGCGAAAGAGCTCAGGCTGCCCGTACAGGGCGCTGATTTCGTCGCAGGCTTCGGCACTCAGGAGTGATCGGATAATGGCGCAGCCATCCTGATCGAGTTGTTGCTCCAGCATGTTCTGACGCCTTGACCAGAGGTTGATGGGTCAGTMTAGGCGGTGATGGTGGGGCGAACACTCCGGCGCTTGCGGTCAAATGTCAGCTGCAGGAGCAGACATCCATGTTGTCGCTCCGAGAGCTGTTACAGCGCTTTGCTGACGCTGATATCACTGATGACGTCGTCGCTCTCGCCATGAATGGCGTCAAGCGCGGCCTTGGCTTCTTCTGCGGTGCCGTTTTCAAGCTGGGCAAACTCAAAGCGGCGTTCACCGTTGAGTTTGTATTTGATGACATATTTGGTCGTTTGGGCCACGGTCATACCTGCCTTGTTTCATGTGCGGACGTTACTC
>NZ_JBFULH010000295.1:0-5142 GCF_056400445.1 Pseudomonas sp. P5_B2
ACGCACCCACCTCGAACTCGGCGGCAAAGCGCCCGTAATCGTCTGCAACGACGCGGACATTCAGGCCGTGGTCGAAGGCGTGCGCACTTACGGTTACTACAACGCCGGCCAGGATTGCACCGCCGCGTGCCGCATTTATGCACAGGCCGGAATTCATGACCGTTTGGTGGCCGAACTCGGCGCGGCGGTCAGCAGTCTGCGCTTCGCCGGCAAACGCGATGCCGACAACGAAATCGGGCCACTGATCAGCACTCGCCAGCGCGACCGCGTGGCCAGTTTCGTCGAGCGCGCCCTCGGTCAGCCGCACATCGAACGCGTGACCGGTGCGGCGGTGCATTCCGGCGCGGGCTTCTATTACCAGCCGACGTTGCTGGTCGGTTGCAAACAGAGCGATGAGATCGTCCAGCGCGAAGTGTTCGGGCCGGTGGTCACCGTGACCCGTTTTGATGGACTCGAACAGGCGGTGGACTGGGCCAACGACTCCGAATACGGCCTCGCCTCCTCGGTCTGGACCCAGAATCTGGACAAGGCGATGCAGGTCGCGGCGCGCTTGCAGTACGGCTGCACCTGGATCAACAGCCATTTTATGCTGGTCAGCGAAATGCCCCATGGCGGCCTGAAGCGTTCGGGCTACGGCAAAGACTTATCCAGCGATTCGCTGCAGGACTACAGCGTGGTGCGGCACATCATGGCGCGCCACGGCCAGCATCTCTGACTACGCTAATAACAAGCCGCTAACGGCATGCTTCACCGMGTTCACAACTGCCCCGACCATAATTAAAGAAGAGGGAATCCCCATGTTCGTGCACAAGACCGCACTGCTCAGTGCAATCACCACCGCGCTGCTGGCGAGCGCCAGTCTCCAGGCCGCCGAACCGCAGAAAGCCGTCGGTGCTGGCGAAGGTCAGCTGGATATTGTGGCTTGGCCCGGCTACATCGAACGTGGTGAAAGCGACAAGGCTTACGACTGGGTAACCGGTTTCGAGAAGGAAACCGGATGCAAGGTGAACGTCAAGACCGCCGCCACTTCCGACGAAATGGTCAGCTTGATGGCCAAGGGTGGTTACGACCTGGTGACGGCGTCGGGCGATGCATCGCTGCGGTTGATCGCCGGCAAGCGTGTGCAGCCGATCAACACGGCGTTGATCCCAAACTTTAAAAACATCGACCCGCGCCTCAAAGATGCGCCGTGGTACGTGGTCAACAACCAGACCTATGGCACCCCGTATCAGTGGGGCCCGAACGTGCTGATGTACAACACCAACGTGTTCAAGACCGCGCCGACCAGTTGGGGCGTGGTGTTCAATGAGGAGAACCTGCCGGACGGCAAGCCTAACAAGGGGCGCGTGCAGGCGTATGACGGCCCGATCTACATCGCTGACGCGGCGCTCTACCTGAAAGCCACCCAGCCTGAACTGGGCATCAACGACCCGTACCAACTCACCGAAGCCCAGTACAAAGCCGTGCTCGATCTGTTGCGCGCCCAGCAGCCGTTAATCCACCGCTATTGGCATGACACCACCGTGCAGATGAGCGACTTCAAAAACGAAGGTGTGGTCGCGTCCGGTGCCTGGCCATATCAGGTCAACGGCCTGATGAACGAGAAGCAACCGATTGCTTCGACCGTTCCAAAAGAAGGCGCCACCGGTTGGGCCGACACCACCATGTTGCACGCCGAGGCCAAGCACCCGAACTGCGCTTACAAGTGGATGGACTGGTCGCTGCAGCCGAAAGTCCAGGGTGATGTGGCGGCCTGGTTTGGTTCATTGCCAGCGGTGCCGGCGGCGTGCACCGGCAGCGAATTGCTCGGCGCGGAAGGCTGCAAGACCAACGGTTTCGACCAGTTCGAAAAGATCGCTTTCTGGAAAACCCCACAAGCTGAAGGCGGCAAGTTCGTGCCGTACAGCCGCTGGACCCAGGACTACATCGCGATCATGGGCGGCCGTTAAGCCCTCTGTAGCAGCTGCCGAGGCACGAGGCTGCGTTGCGTGTCCGCAGGACCGCCCTCGGGGCCGCTGCGCAGCCCAACGCAGCCTCGTRCCTCGGCAGCTGCTACAGGGTAGTCATCACCATTCAGATTTAATTGATCGTTCCCCCGCTCTGCGTGGGAATGCATCACCGGACGCTCCGCGTCCACTCGCGCAAAAGTGACGCAGAGCGTCACCGGCGGCATTCCCACGCAGAGCGTGGGAACGATCATCACTGAAGTATTCAGAAGTCCAGGCAGGGCCGCTGCGACGGCCCTCGTCTTTTTGGAGCACCGCACCATGACGCTTGCAGTCCAGTTCACCAATGTTTCCCGTCTTTTCGGCGAAGTGAAAGCCGTAGACCGGGTTTCCATCGACATCCAGGACGGCGAGTTTTTCTCCATGCTGGGCCCCTCCGGCTCGGGCAAAACCACCTGTTTGCGCCTGATCGCCGGTTTCGAACAACCGAGCGCAGGCTCCATCCGCATTCATGGCGAAGAAGCCGCCGGGCTGCCGCCGTATGAGCGTGACGTCAACACCGTGTTTCAAGATTACGCCCTCTTCCCGCACATGAACGTACTCGACAACGTCGCTTACAGTTTGAAGGTCAAAGGCGTCGGCAAAGCCGAGCGCCAGAAACGCGCCGAAGAAGCCCTCGACATGGTCGCCCTGGGCGGCTACGGCGAGCGAAAACCGGTGCAACTGTCCGGTGGTCAGCGCCAGCGTGTGGCACTGGCCCGCGCCTTGGTCAATCGCCCTCGCGTGTTGCTGCTCGACGAGCCGTTGGGCGCCCTCGATTTGAAGCTGCGCGAACAGATGCAAAGCKAGCTGAAAAAACTGCAACGCCAGCTCGGCATCACCTTCATCTTTGTCACCCACGACCAGACCGAAGCGCTGTCGATGTCTGACCGTGTGGCCGTGTTCAACAAGGGGCGCATCGAGCAAGTCGACACGCCGCGCAATCTCTACATGAAACCGGCGACCACGTTTGTCGCGGAATTCGTCGGCACTTCCAATGTGATTCGCGGTGATCTGGCGAAGCAGCTCAGCGGCAACCCACAACCGTTTTCGATTCGCCCGGAACATGTGCGATTCGCCGAAGGCCCGCTGGCCAGCCACGAGATTGAAGTCAGCGGTTTGCTGCACGACATTCAGTATCAGGGCAGCGCCACGCGCTACGAGATGAAACTGGAAAACGGCCAGACCCTGAATATCAGCCAGGCCAACAATCAATGGCTGGACGTCAGCGCCCAGCACCAGACCGGACAACGCATCAGCGCGCGCTGGGCACGGGAAGCGATGATCCCGCTGCATGACACCTTTGCCGGCGGGGTGTGAAATGAACACCGTGGCTATCCCTCAAACCCCGGCCAGCGGTTCGCCGTTGCGCAGGTTTTCCAACCTGCTGTATCGCCGGCCCAACCTGTACCTGTCGATGCTGCTGGTGCCGCCGCTGCTGTGGTTCGGCGCGATTTACCTCGGCTCGTTGCTGGTGTTGCTGTGGCAAGGTTTCTACACCTTTGATGACTTCACCATGGCGGTCACACCGGACCTGACCCTGGCCAACTTTGCGGCGTTGTTCCAGCCGTCGAACTTCGACATCATCCTGCGCACCTTGAGCATGGCGGTTGTCGTCTCCATCGCCAGCGCCATCGTCGCGTTCCCGATTGCCTACTACATGGCGCGCTACACCACCGGCAAGACCAAGGCGTTTTTCTACATCGCGGTGATGATGCCGATGTGGGCCAGCTACATCGTCAAGGCGTACGCCTGGACCCTGCTGCTGGCCAAGGGTGGCGTCGCACAGTGGTTCGTTCAACACATGGGACTGGAGCCGGTTTTGCAGTTTGTGCTGGGCATTCCGGGCGTGGGCGGCAGCACCTTGTCGACTTCGCATCTGGGCCGCTTCATGGTGTTCGTCTACATCTGGCTGCCGTTCATGATCCTGCCGATCCAGGCGTCGCTGGAACGTCTCCCACCGTCTCTGTTGCAAGCTTCGGCCGACCTGGGTGCGAAGCCGCGCCAGACCTTCATGCAAGTGATTCTGCCGCTGTCGATTCCGGGCATTGCCGCCGGCTCGATCTTTACGTTTTCCCTGACCCTGGGCGACTTCATCGTGCCGCAACTGGTGGGCCCGCCGGGCTACTTCGTCGGCAACATGGTGTACGCCCAGCAAGGTGCGATCGGCAACATGCCGATGGCCGCGGCGTTCACGCTGGTGCCGATTGTGTTGATCGCCATCTACTTGACCATCGTCAAACGACTGGGGGCCTTCGATGCACTCTGAGAAAGCTTCTATAGGTCTGAAAATCGCGGCGTGGGGCGGGCTGGTGTTCCTGCACTTCCCGATCCTGATCATCTTCCTCTACGCCTTCAACACCGAAGACGCGGCGTTCAGCTTTCCGCCCAAGGGTTTCACCCTGAAGTGGATCGGCGTAGCGTTCTCGCGGCCGGACGTGCTGGAAGCGATCAAGCTCTCGCTGCAGATCGCCTCCGTCGCGACCTTGATAGCCATGGTCCTTGGCACCCTCGCTTCAGCGGCGTTGTACCGCCGGGACTTCTTCGGCAAGCAAGGCATCTCGCTAATGCTGATCCTGCCGATTGCGTTGCCGGGGATCATCACCGGGATCGCGTTGCTGGCGACCTTCAAGACATTGGGGATCGAGCCGGGGATGTTCACCATCATCGTCGGCCACGCGACCTTCTGCGTGGTGATCGTCTACAACAATGTCATCGCTCGATTGCGTCGCACTTCCCACAGTTTGATTGAAGCGTCCATGGACCTCGGCGCCGATGGTTGGCAGACCTTCCGCTATATCGTGCTGCCGAACCTTGGCTCGGCGTTGTTGGCCGGCGGCATGCTCGCGTTTGCCTTGTCGTTCGACGAAATCATCGTCACCACCTTCACCGCCGGCCATGAACGCACCTTGCCACTGTGGCTGCTCAACCAGCTCAGCCGCCCACGGGACGTGCCGGTGACCAATGTCGTGGCGATGCTGGTAATGATCGTGACCATGCTGCCGATCCTCGGCGCCTATTACCTGACCCGGGGTGGTGAGAGTGTTGCGGGCAGTGGCGGGAAATAACTAACTCACGGACAACGACTACCCCTGTGGGAGCGAGCCTGCTCGCGAAAGCGGTTTAACATTCAACATTGATGCTGGCTGACATACGC
>NZ_JBFULH010000296.1:0-5134 GCF_056400445.1 Pseudomonas sp. P5_B2
TTTGATGATGTCACCGATACCAGCGTAACGACGATGGGAGCCACCCAGCACCTTGATGCACATAACACGGCGAGCGCCGCTGTTATCGGCCACATCGAGCATGGATTGAGTCTGAATCATATAATTTCTCCGACCCCTAGTCCTTAGACTTCCACAGCGCGTTCGAGAACATCAACCAGCGCCCAAGACTTGGTCTTGGCCAAAGGACGAGTTTCACGAATAGTGACTTTGTCGCCGATGTGGCACTGATTGGTTTCGTCGTGCGCGTGCAGCTTAGTCGAACGCTTAACATATTTACCGTAGATCGGGTGCTTAACGCGACGCTCGATCAGTACGGTGATGGTTTTGTCCATCTTGTCGCTGACAACACGGCCAGTCAGCGTACGGACAGTTTTTTCGGCTTCAGCCATGATTACTTACCTGCCTGCTGGTTGAGCACAGTCTTCACGCGAGCGATGTCACGCTTAACTTGCGAGAGCAGATGAGACTGCCCCAACTGGCCAGTTGCTTTCTGCATACGCAGATTGAACTGGTCGCGCAGCAAGCCGAGCAGTTGCTCGTTCAGCTGCTGTGCGGATTTTTCACGAAGTTCATTCGCTTTCATCACATCACCGTCCGTTTAACAAAGGCGGTGGCGAGCGGCAGCTTTGCAGCAGCCAGGGCAAAAGCCTCACGCGCCAGCTCTTCAGAAACACCCTCGATTTCATACAGGACTTTGCCTGGCTGAATCTGGGCAACCCAGTACTCCACACTACCCTTACCTTTACCCATACGAACTTCGAGGGGCTTTTTGGAAATAGGCTTGTCCGGGAATACACGGATCCAGATCTTGCCGCCACGTTTAACGTGACGGGTCAGAGCACGACGCGCTGACTCGATCTGACGAGCGGTGAGACGACCACGAGCTACAGACTTCAGCGCATATTCGCCGAAGCTGACTTTGCTACCGCGCTGAGCCAGACCACGGTTGTGGCCTGTCATCTGCTTGCGGAACTTCGTACGCTTTGGTTGCAACATTTGGCGTACCCCTTACTTAGCAGCTTTTTTACGAGGCGCTGGTGCTTGTGGTTTCAGTTCTTCTTGGCGACCACCAATTACTTCGCCTTTGAAGATCCAAACCTTTACACCGATCACACCGTAAGTGGTGTGAGCTTCGTAGTTGGCATAGTCGATGTCGGCACGCAGGGTGTGCAGTGGCACACGACCTTCGCGATACCATTCAGTACGTGCGATTTCAGCACCGCCGAGACGACCGCTCACTTGGATTTTGATGCCTTTGGCACCAATGCGCATGGCGTTCTGAACAGCGCGCTTCATAGCGCGACGGAACATTACGCGACGCTCCAGCTGCTGAGCTACGCTCTGCGCAACCAGCATACCGTCGAGCTCCGGCTTGCGGATCTCTTCGATATTGATGTGCACAGGCACACCCATTTGCTTGGTCAGGTCCTGACGCAGTTTCTCAACATCTTCACCTTTCTTCCCGATAACGATACCAGGACGAGCGGTGTGGATGGTGATACGTGCAGTCTGCGCCGGACGATGGATATCGATACGGCTTACGGACGCGCTTTTTAGTTTGTCTTGGAGATACTCACGCACCTTCAGATCAGCGAACAAATAGTCCGCATAAGTCCGACCGTCTGCGTACCAGACGGAGGTGTGCTCCTTGACGATTCCCAGGCGAATGCCAATGGGATGTACTTTCTGACCCATCTCTTCGACTCCGTTACTTGTCAGCAACCTTGACAGTGATATGGCAAGACCGCTTGACGATGCGATCAGCACGGCCTTTGGCACGTGGCATGATGCGCTTCAGCGAACGCCCTTCGTTGACGAAAACGGTGCTGACTTTAAGGTCATCAACGTCTGCGCCTTCGTTATGCTCGGCGTTGGCTACGGCCGACTCCAGCACTTTCTTCATGATCTCGGCGGCTTTCTTACTGCTGAAAGCCAACAAGTTGAGCGCTTCGCCCACCTTCTTCCCGCGGATCTGGTCGGCGACCAAGCGGGCTTTCTGGGCGGAGATTCGAGCGCCCGACAACTTAGCGGCTACTTCCATTTCCTAACCCCTTAACGCTTGGCTTTCTTGTCTGCCACGTGCCCACGATAAGTGCGGGTACCGGCAAACTCGCCCAGTTTGTGGCCGACCATGTCTTCGTTAACGAGAACTGGGACGTGTTGACGACCGTTGTGTACTGCGATGGTCAAACCGACCATTTGTGGCAGGATCATCGAACGACGCGACCAGGTTTTCACCGGTTTGCGATCATTCTTTTCCGCCGCCACTTCGATCTTCTTCAGTAGGTGAAGATCGATAAAAGGACCTTTTTTCAGAGAACGTGGCACTGTCGTATCCCTCTATTTACTTGCGACGACGGACGATCATTTTGTCGGTACGCTTATTACCACGAGTCTTCGCGCCCTTAGTCGGGAAGCCCCATGGCGATACCGGATGACGACCACCAGAGGTACGACCTTCACCACCACCATGCGGGTGGTCAACCGGGTTCATGGCAACACCACGAACGGTTGGGCGAACGCCACGCCAGCGTTTGGCACCAGCTTTACCCAGCGAACGCAGGCTGTGCTCGGAGTTCGAGACTTCACCCAGGGTCGCGCGGCATTCAGCCAGCACTTTACGCATCTCACCAGAACGCAGACGCAGGGTCACGTAGACACCTTCACGAGCGATCAGCTGAGCCGAAGCACCAGCGGAACGAGCGATTTGCGCGCCTTTACCTGGCTTCAATTCGATGCCGTGTACGGTGCTACCAACTGGAATGTTACGCAGTTGCAGAGCGTTGCCCGGCTTGATCGGTGCCAAAGCACCTGCGATCAGCTGGTCGCCAGCGCTCACGCCTTTAGGGGCGATGATGTAGCGACGCTCGCCATCTGCGTACAGCAGCAGAGCGATGTGAGCAGTACGGTTTGGATCGTATTCGATACGCTCGACAGTGGCAGAGATGCCATCTTTGTCGTTGCGACGGAAATCGACCAGACGATAATGCTGCTTATGGCCACCACCGATGTGACGAGTGGTAATGCGACCATTGTTGTTACGACCACCAGTCTTCGATTTTTTCTCGAGCAGCGGTGCGTGAGGAGCGCCTTTATGCAGCTCCTGGTTGACCACCTTGACCACAAAACGGCGGCCAGGGGAAGTCGGTTTGCATTTAACGATTGCCATGATGCACCCCTTCCTTACTCAGCACTGCTGCTGAAATCGAGATCTTGGCCTGGCTGAAGGGAGATAACTGCCTTCTTCCAGTCATTACGCTTGCCCAGACCGCGAGCAGTGCGCTTGCTCTTACCCAGAACATTCAGGGTAGTAACACGCTCTACTTTCACGCTGAACAGGCTTTCGACGGCCTTCTTGATTTCCAGCTTGGTTGCATCAGTTGCAACCTTGAAAACGAACTGGCCTTTCTTGTCAGCCAGAACCGTAGCCTTCTCGGAAACGTGCGGGCCAAGCAGAACTTTAAATACGCGTTCCTGGTTCATCCCAGCAGCTCCTCGAATTTCTTCACGGCCGACACGGTGATCAACACCTTGTCGTATGCGATCAGACTAACTGGATCGGAACCTTGCACGTCACGTACATCAACGTGTGGCAGGTTACGAGCAGCCAGGTACAGGTTCTGATCAACGACTTCAGACACGATCAAGACGTCAGTCAAGCCCATGCCAGTCAGTTTGTTCAGCAGATCTTTGGTCTTCGGTGCATCAACAGCGAAGTCCTGAACCACGACCAGACGATCAGTACGCACCAGCTCAGCAAGGATGGAACGCATTGCTGCGCGATACATCTTCTTGTTCAGCTTCTGGGTGTGATCCTGAGGACGGGCTGCGAAAGTGGTACCGCCGCCACGCCAGATTGGGCTACGGATAGTACCGGCACGAGCACGGCCAGTACCTTTCTGACGCCATGGGCGCTTACCGCCACCACGAACGTCGGAACGGGTCTTTTGCTGCTTGGAACCCTGACGGCCGCCGGCCATGTAGGCCACGACTGCTTGGTGAACCAGCGTCTCGTTGAATTCGCCGCCAAATGTCAGTTCGGAAACTTCGATCGCTTGAGCGTCATTTACATTTAATTGCATGTCAGCTTCCCCTTAACCGCGAGCCTTGGCTGCTGGACGTACAACCAAGTTGCCGCCAGTAGCGCCAGGAACAGCGCCCTTGACCAACAACAGATTGCGTTCAGCGTCCACGCGCACTACTTCGAGGGACTGCACGGTCACGCGCTCAGCGCCCATATGACCGGACATTTTTTTGCCCTTGAATACACGACCAGGAGTCTGGCACTGGCCGATAGAGCCTGGAACGCGGTGGGACACGGAGTTACCGTGGGTATTATCTTGCCCGCGGAAGTTCCAACGCTTGATCGTACCCTGGAAGCCTTTACCCTTGGACTGACCGGTTACATCAACCAGTTGACCAGCAGCGAAGATTTCAGCGTTGATCAGATCGCCGGCCTGGTACTCGCCTTCTTCAAGACGGAATTCCATTACGGTACGACCAGCGGCAACGTTCGCTTTAGCGAAGTGGCCAGCTTGAGCAGCTGTAACACGCGAAGCACGACGCTCGCCTACAGTGACTTGCACTGCACGGTAGCCATCGGTCTCTTCAGTTTTAAACTGGGTGACGCGATTCGGTTCGATCTCAATGACCGTGACCGGAATGGAGACACCTTCTTCGGTGAAAATACGGGTCATACCGCATTTACGACCGACTACACCAATAGTCATGTTGTAAACCTCATGAGTGTACGGGGCTTTCACCCGCTATGGCCGCCCATTTCAGAGCGTTACACGACTAAGACCGAGTCTTAGCCGAGGCTGATCTGCACTTCCACACCGGCCGCAAGATCAAGCTTCATAAGAGCATCAACGGTTTTATCCGTTGGCTGGACGATGTCCAGAACGCGCTTATGAGTACGGATCTCGTACTGGTCACGCGCGTCTTTGTTGACGTGCGGGGAGACCAGAACGGTGAACCGCTCTTTACGGGTAGGCAGTGGAATTGGACCACGCACTTGAGCACCAGTACGTTTCGCGGTTTCCACGATTTCCTGGGTGGATTGGTCGATCAGGCGATGGTCAAAAGCCTTCAACCTGATACGGATTTGCTG
>NZ_JBFULH010000297.1:0-5118 GCF_056400445.1 Pseudomonas sp. P5_B2
GATCTGTATCGTTCACAAATTTAGTGTCCGCTGGAGATCTACTGTGGGAGCGGGCTTGCTCGCGAAGGCAATCTTCAGAGCACTGCAAAAGGTAAAGATTGGCACTGACCGCTCATCGAAACTGTTATTTCTTACAGTTTCGCCTCCTCTACTGCCAACGCTTAATCGGGAACTCAATTCCTGCACAGGCGAAGCGTTCATGGCCGCAATCCACAGCTTCAATTTTCCAGCCAAAACCAAACAAGCAGCTTTAGAGTGTCCAACTGATTTTGACCTTCATGTCAGCGTGGGCGATATCGTCGCGTTTGAAGCACTGCCCGGCCAGTACTGGAAAATCTCCCTGAAGATCTACAAGGTGTTGCTAAATAACACCGTTGAGTACGTGGATTACAAAACGGTCGAAGTAGAAAACCCTTACCCCTGACCCCGCTGGGCCTCAGCCTCTTCATGCGCATGACGCAGCCGTTCGCGGCTGTTGGTCAGGTGCAAACGCATCGCTGCCCGCGCCGCATCGGAATCCTGGCGGGCGATGGCGTCATAAATTTCTTCGTGTTCACGGCTCAGGCGATTCATGTAGTGCTGCTGGTCGTCATGGGCCAGGCGTGCCGAATTCAGCCGCGTGCGCGGAATGATGCTGGTGCCCAGGTGGGTCATGATGTCGGTGAAGTAGCGGTTACCGGTTGCCAGTGCGATTTGCAGGTGGAACTGGAAGTCCGAGGCGACCGCATCGCTGGCATGGGAAGCGCTTTCGTTGAGGGCGTCGAGCGCCGCTCTCATTAAACCCAACTGCTCGGCGCTGCGCCGTTGCGCAGCGAGGCCGGCGGACTCCACTTCGAGACTGATCCGCAGCTCCAGAATCGCCAACACGTCACGCAGGGTGACCACCGTCGCCGGGTCGATACGGAAACCGCTCGGGCTCGGGGTGTCGAGTACGAAGGTGCCGATGCCATGGCGGGTTTCAACCTGCCCGGCTGCCTGCAAACGGGAAATCGCTTCACGCACCACGGTGCGGCTGACGCCATGGGCATCCATGATCGCCGACTCGGTGGGCAATTTGTCGCCGCGCTTGAGGTGACCGTCGCGGATCTGCTCGGACAGCACCGTCACCAATTCCTGTGCGAGGCTGCGGCGCTTGCGAGGGAGGCGTGGTACGTCGATCGGGTTTTCCATGGTGAACATTTGTCTCGAAGATTCGGCTGAAACCACATCATAGCTCAACGCGGTTGTACGATCACCGTCAGCAACATTATCCCCTGTGGGAGTGAGCCTGTGGAGGGGGGCTTGTGGCTCCCACAAGGGGATTTGCGGTGTTTATGCGGTTACGGTCTGGTCCACCAAATGCCCATTCTCGATACGAACATGCCGAGGGTGAAAACGTTTCAAGCTGCTACGGTGCCCGACGCTGACAATGCTCAGCCCTGGCAACTCATCGATCAACGCTTGATACAGTAACGCTTCGTCCTCTTCATCCATCGCCGAAGTCGCTTCGTCCATGTACAGCCATTGCGGTGCATACAGCAGCGCACGGGCAAACGCCAAACGTTGCTGCTCACCGGGCGAGAGCATGCGCTGCCAGTGATTCGCTTCATCCAGACGCGACACCAGGTGCGGCAAACGGCAGGTTTCCAGCACGTGAACGTAACGCTCATGCGGATAGGTATCGCCAGCCTGTGGATAACTCAGCGCCTCACGCAGGCTGCCAATCGGCAAGTACGGCTTTTGCGGCAGGAACAGGTAGCGCGCCGACGGCAGACGAATACTGCCGTGACCCGCTGGCCACAGATGCCCCATCGCACGTAACAAGGTCGACTTGCCGCTGCCGGAACGACCGCTGAGCATTACACGCTCGCCCTCTTCCACCGTCATGTCGGCGTTGGTCAGCAGATGACGACCGTCCGCCAGATCGAGGCCGAGGTTGTGGATTTTCAGTTCATCACCCTGATTCTGTACGTCGATGGCCGGGTGGCGCTCTTCGTTGTCAGTCATGGCCTGACGGAAACTCAACAGACGATCACAGGTGGCGCGCCATGAAGCGAGGTTCTGGTATGCACTGATAAACCAGCTGAAACTTTCCTGAACATTGCCGAACGCCGAACTGATTTGCATCAGTTCACCGAGTTCGATCTTGCCGGCGAAGTAACGCGGCGCGGCGACCATGAAGGGGAAAATGATCGCGGCCTGGCTGTAACCGGCGGTGAAGAACGTCAGGCGCTTGGACACTTTCATGATGTCCCAGAAGTTGTGCCAGACCAATCCGAAGCGGCTGCTCAAGCGACGGTTTTCGTTCGGCTCGCCGTTGTACAACGCAATACTTTCGGCATTCTCGCGAACCCGGACCATGGAGAAACGCAGGTCGGCTTCGAAGCGCTGTTGTTGGTTGTTCAGGCCGATCAAGCGACGACCGATCAAGTGCGTCAGCCAGCTACCGACCACGGCATAGACCAGCACACACCAGAACATATAGCCGGGAATGGTAAAACCAAACACCTCGATACTGCCCGACACGCCCCACAGAATGATCGAGAACGACACCAGGCTGACAACGTTGCGCAGCAAACCAATGCCCAGTTCCAGGGTGTTCGACGTGAAGTTGTTGAGGTCTTCGGAAATCCGCTGGTCCGGGTTGTCGGTGTAGCCGCCCTGCTCCAGCTGGTAGTAGTTTTTGTTGCCGAGCCAACGGGCAAAGTGTTTCTCGGTCAACCAGGCTCGCCAGCGGATGGTTAGCATCTGCGTCAGATAAAGTCGGTAGACCGCGCCGACAATCGCCACGGCCGCAATCGCGCAGAAATACAGAATCAGCTGCCAGAACGCCGCCTCATCCTTGTTTTGCAAGGCGTTGTAAAAATCCTTGTACCAAGTGTTGAACCACACCGAGATGCCCACGCTGATCAGCGACAACGCAATCACCGCGATCAGCAGGGTCCAGGCTTTGACCTTCTCTTCACTTTGCCAGTAGGGCGTGATGATCGCCCAGACCTTGCGGAAAAACTGCCCGCGCACGGCATCGTTGACCGCGGAATATTCAGCGTTCTGATTCATGAATAAGGCTCGATAGGGAAAAGAACACACACGAACCGATCATAGTTGATCGGTTCGGGTTATCGCGAGGGCGGGCGATGATCGTTCAGCGTCCGTTCAGCGGCGGACCGGACGTTTCTGCARTTTGCGCTGCARGGTWCGGCGGTGCATGCCCAGGGCACGGGCCGTGGCSGAGATGTTGCCTTCGTGCTCGGTCARCACGCGCTGAATGTGTTCCCACTGCAAACGGTCCACCGACATCGGGTTTTCCGGCACCAGGGTATCGAGGTCGGCGTGCTCGGACAGCAGCGCTGCCAGCACGTCGTCGGCGTCGGCCGGTTTGCACAGGTAATTGCAGGCGCCGCGCTTGATCGCCTCGACGGCGGTGGCGATGCTCGAATAACCGGTGAGGATCACCACGCGCATTTCCGGGTCAAGCTCAAGCAGCTTGGGCAGCAAGACCAGACCCGAGTCACCGTCCATTTTCAGGTCCAGCGCGGCGTAATCCGGCAGGTCGGCCTGGGCGATGGTCAGGCCTTCTTCGGCAGAGCCGGCGGTGCTGACGCGGAAACCACGGCGGGCCATGGCGCGGGCCATTACGCGGGTGAAGGTTGCATCGTCGTCGACCAACAGCAAATGCGGCAGTTCTTCGCCTTCAACCTGGATATCGTCACTCATGTTCGTCTCCTCGGGCGACACGGGGCAGGCGCAGCTCGGTGAGCGTACCGCCTTCCTCATGACTGTAGAGTTTCACTGAGCCGCCGGCGCGTGTCACGCTGGCTTTGCTCAAAAACAGGCCCAGGCCGAAACCTTTGCCCTTGGTGGTAAAAAATGGTTTGCCGATCTGCTCGGCAATGGCCAGCGGCACGCCGGCGCCGTGGTCGCGGATGCTGATGGTCAGGTCTTCGGCGTTCCAGTCCAGCGTCA
Source organism: Pseudomonas sp. P5_B2 (assembly GCF_056400445.1). Classification (NCBI taxonomy): domain Bacteria; kingdom Pseudomonadati; phylum Pseudomonadota; class Gammaproteobacteria; order Pseudomonadales; family Pseudomonadaceae; genus Pseudomonas; species Pseudomonas sp. P5_B2. Next base: position 3,946 of record NZ_JBFULH010000297.1, read on the forward strand.
CTTGCAGCCCTTCGGGGCAGGCGTCCGCGGCGTTGTTCAGCAAATTCAACAGCGCTTGGGTCAAGTCTGGCGGCGGCGCCATGCGCGGCACGGTGCCCTGTCCCAGGCGCTGGAAGCGGTAACTGGCTTCCGGGCGCATCAGATGCCAGCGGTTCAGCGCTTCGTCGAGCCAAACAGTGACGTCCTGCATTTCCACTGCCAAACGGCGATTGGCCTCGGCGGCGCGCACCAGATGCTGCAAGGTTTCTTTGCACAGCTTGACCTGATCCTGCAGAACGCTCAAATCATCCTGCAACAACGGGTCGTGATGGTCCTGACGCATCTCCTTGAGCAATACGCTCATGGTTGCCAGCGGCGTACCCAGCTCATGGGCAGCGCCTGCCGCTTGCGTCGCGACGGCCAGCAATTGCTGATCACGCAGGCCTTCTTCACGACGAATCGCGCGCAGCTCTTCCTGACGGCGCAGTTCCTCAGCCATGCGCGCGGCGAAAAAGGTGATCACCGCAGCGGCCAGCGCGAAGCTCAACCACATCCCGTACACCTGCAGGTTTTCCCGCGCGATCGGGAGAGTTTGCAGTGGATAGAAGCGCACGAGCAGCAAGGTGTACATCGTCAACGCGATACCGGACAGAATCACCGAATAGCGCCAGGGCAACGTCACCGCAGCGATGGTCAGCGGCACCAGGTAATAAGAGACGAACGGGTTGGTCGAACCACCAGTGAAATACAGCAGGGCACTGTGGATGAACAGGTCACAGGCCAGTTGCAGCGCGTATTCGAGCTCGGTGACTGGCCACGACGTGCGCAGTCGAACCGCTGTGAACAYGCACAACAGCGTCGAACACCCGAGGGTCATTGCCAGCGGCACCCACGGCAGCGGCAGCAGGTTGAACCAGTAGGCCAACCCCACGGAACCGGCCTGAGCGGCGAGTACTAAAGTGCGGATGAACGTCAACCGCCAGAGGTTCTGGCGAGTAGCAGAAGTGATTTGAACGGGGGCGAGCATGAGCTCTCCTGATGAGCGCTCCAGGCGGATCGCACGGAGTATAACCAAGCGCGGAGGCTGGCAGGCAAAAGTGCGGCAAAGCGCCACAGCCCTTCAGCCAACACAATGCCCTTGTAGCAGCTGCCGAAGGCTGCGTTCGGCCGCGAAGCGGTCGTAAAACCTGAGAC
>NZ_JBFULH010000298.1:0-5106 GCF_056400445.1 Pseudomonas sp. P5_B2
GCCCTGATGAGCCCAACGTTCGACGTCGTGGAACTCGCCACGACCTATGCCAATAAATCCGCGCAGGACATCCTGAAACTGGCGTTTGCCGAGTTTGGCGATGACCTGTGGATATCTTTCAGCGGCGCCGAAGACGTGGTGCTGGTAGACATGGCCTGGAAGCTGAACAAGAACGTCAAGGTGTTCAGCCTCGACACCGGCCGCTTGCACCCGGAAACCTACCGCTTCATCGATCAGGTGCGCGAGCACTACAAGATCGACATCGAACTGGTGTCGCCGGACTACACGAAACTTGAACCGTTCGTGAAGGAAAAAGGCCTGTTCAGTTTTTACAAGGACGGCCATGGCGAATGCTGCGGTATCCGCAAGATCGAGCCACTACGCCGCAAACTGTCCACCGTAACCGCCTGGGCTACCGGCCAGCGCCGCGACCAAAGCCCCGGCACTCGCAGCGCCGTCGCCGTACTGGAAATCGACAGCGCGTTCTCTACTCCCGAGCGCACCCTGTACAAATTCAACCCGTTGGCGCAAATGACCAGCGAAGAGATCTGGGGCTACATCCGTATGCTGGAACTGCCATACAACAGCCTGCATGAGCGCGGGTTCATCAGCATTGGCTGCGAACCCTGCACTCGGCCAGTGCTGCCGAATCAGCATGAACGCGAAGGTCGCTGGTGGTGGGAAGAGGCAACGCAGAAAGAATGCGGGTTGCATGCGGGGAACATTATCAGCAAGTCCAAGGACTGATCCTCGCCTTGTGATATCCCCCGGTGGGAGCGCGCCTGCTCGCGATGACGGACTGAAATTCAACATCAAGCCGCTATCGCGAGCAGGTGGATCAGCGGCCTCACATTGTTCTAAAACGGCAACCGCGCCTGTAACCACAGCCGTGTCCCTTCGGACTTGTTTTTCGCGTCAAACTCCTCCTGCAACTTGGCAACCACGGCAAAGTCTTTGCTGAAGCGGTACATCGCGTAGGGCCCCAAGGCATCGACCGAACCGCGGTTACCGTTGCCATTGACCGATGCTCCATCAAGACTGGTCTCGTCATTCGCCCCAGCACTGGCAGATTGGCGTAGCAACGCAGATTTTAAAACGGTACATGGGTTGTCACCAAGCCTGGGGCGCTCTCTGCAGGTCCTGGCTACGAAACCTGCCTGAAATCACACTTACGAATAATGGATCCCTTATCCATCAAGCGTGGACAAAGTTCGATTATCGAACACTTTATAACAATACTTATCTTATTGTTTTTAAACATATTTTTTGTACAAATACAAAAAACAATGGATAAAGCTTTATAAATGCTCTTTTAAATGGATCCATATATTGATTGACTGGCACTGCACGGTGTCAGGTACTGCGCCTGCCCCGCTCATAAAAATAACAAGGGTGTCGTAATGAATGACTTCTCAATCGGGATCAAGCTTTGGCTTGTGCCCACCTACGTGTGCCTGCCTCGCTTGTCCTTTACTCAGCCTCATTTCGAGGGGCAGCCATGAGTGTCGATCTGAAGAGCGTGGTAGATGAGCGCCCCATGGCGCCGTTCCAATGGTTGGCCGTGGGCATCTGTATTGTTTTGAACATGATCGATGGCTTCGACGTGCTGGTGATGGCCTTCACGGCCTCCTCGGTGTCCGCCGAATGGGGCTTGAACGGCGCGCAGATCGGACTGCTGTTGAGTGCCGGACTGTTTGGTATGGCGGCAGGCTCTCTGTTTATCGCACCGTGGGCGGATCGCTATGGCCGTCGGCCATTGATCCTGTTTTGCCTGCTGCTCTCAGGGGCCGGCATGCTGTTGTCGGCACTGAGCCAGACGCCGGTGCAACTGGCGCTGCTGCGTGGGTTGACCGGCTTGGGTATCGGCGGAATCCTGGCCAGCAGCAACGTGATTGCCAGTGAATATGCAAACAAACGCTGGCGAGGCCTGGCGGTGAGCCTGCAATCCACCGGTTATGCCTTGGGTGCGACCTTGGGCGGGCTGTTGTCGGTGTGGCTGCTGACGCACTTTGGCTGGCGTTCGGTTTTCATATTCGGTGGAGCCGTGACCCTGGCGGTGATTCCACTGGTACTGATGTACTTGCCTGAGTCGTTGGACTTTCTGATCGCCCGCCGCCCCGAGAATGCCTTGGCACGCATCAATCGACTGGCCGCCCGCCTCGGCCAGCCAGCACTGCGCGAACTGCCCGTCGCAATCTCCGCGCCTATTTCAGGTCGTGGGCGCTTGGCGCAGTTGCTCTCGCCTGAATCACGGCGCACCACCCTGCTGATCTGGCTGCTGTTCTTCCTGGTGATGTTCGGCTTCTATTTCGTGATGAGCTGGACGCCGAAGCTGCTGGTCTCAGCAGGACTATCGGCACAGCAAGGCATCAGCGGCGGCGTGCTACTGAGCGTCGGCGGTATCTTCGGCGCGGCGCTGATTGGCGGCATGGCCTCGCGCTGGCGGCTGACCCGAGTGCTGTCACTGTTCATGCTGATTACCGCGGGCCTGCTGGTACTGTTCGTCGGTTCCGCTTCATCAGTATCAATGGCACTCGGCCTGGGCCTGTTGATCGGGCTCTTCGCCAACGGTTGCGTGGCCGGCTTGTACGCGCTATCGCCGATTGTCTACGACGCTTCAGTACGAACAACAGGAGTCGGTTGGGGCATCGGTATCGGACGCATCGGCGCGATCCTTTCGCCGACCGTCGCCGGTCTGTTGCTGGACAGCGGTTGGCAGCCACTGCACCTGTACGGGGTGTTTGCCGTGGTTTTCGTTATTGCCGCCGCCGTGTTGCTGCTACTCAAGCTCAACACTCAGGCGCAACCTGCTGCAGAGCTCAGCCACGCCTGACGCAATGCAAAGAGGTAGCGAGGCCTTGCCTCGCTACTGACTTCTACCCCAGGAATACAACAATAATGACTTACCTTGCTCTCCCCCGGGCCCTGCTCGGCGGTGCAATAGCGCTTGCCTTATTACCTTCAGCGTATGCCGAGAGCAGCGGCTTTTTCGAGGACTCGAAGACCAGTCTGTTGCTGCGAAATTACTATTTCAATCGTGACTACAACGATCCCGGCGCCAGCAAGAGCAAGGTAGAAGAATGGGCCCAGGGCGCGATCCTCAAGTTCAATTCCGGTTATACGCCTGGCGCACTGGGCTTTGGCCGAACCTGGGCTATTTCATCGACAACGATGACGGCAGCGCACGTATTGGCAACGTGCAAAGCAATACCGGCTACGGGCTGTTCTCGGCCAGTCTAGGTGGCCATACCTGTATCTGGGGCTGCAAAAGGTCAGCGGCGATACCAGCTGGATGTCCGTGTATGGCAGTAGCGGACGCACCCTGGGCAACGACATGTTCGACGGTAACTTCAGTAACGCCGACGAGCGTTCCTGGCAGGCTCGCTATGATTACAACTTCGTCGCCGACGGCATCCCCGGCTTGCTGCTGATGACCCGCTACGGTCACGGCGACAACGCCACCACAAAGGCGGGTAGCAATGGCAAGGAATGGGAACGTGACACCGAGGTCAGCTACACCCTGCAAAGTGGCCCGATGAAAAACCTTAGCGTGCGGGTCAACAACGCCACCAACCGTCGCAGCTTCAACAGTGATTTCGATCAGACCCGCGTGATCGTCAGCTACCCCCTGTCTCTCTGATCCTCCCGCCAGGGGCGCTAGTCGCCCCTGCATACCCACCTTCCTTGCGTTACTATGGCGAACCACTTTCTGGAAGTCGCCTGCATGAGCAAACCGGGTCAAATGGTGCTAGTCGCACTGCGCAAAATGATCGCCTCGGGAGAGCTGGCGGCTGGCGAACGGCTGATGGAGATCCCGACGGCGGAACGCTTCGGCGTCTCGCGCATGCCGGTGCGCATGGCCTTCCTTACTCTGGAACAGGAAGGTTTGCTGGTGCGCCATGGCGGAAGGGGCTATCAGGTGCGCTCGGTGAGTGCCGACGATATCGCCGGAGCCGTGGAGGTGCGTGGGGTACTGGAGGGGCTGGCCGCGCGGCAGAGCGCCGAACGCGGATTGAGCGAGCAAGCGCAGGCGGCGTTGCACGAATGTCTGGTGCAAGGCGATGCATTATTCGACAAAGGCTACGTGACAGAAGAAGACCTTGAGGCCTTCCATGACCTCAACATGCGCTTTCATCAGGTGATCGTCGAAAGCAGCGCCAACCCGGCCATTGCCGAAGCCCTGGCACGAAACGACCATCGCCCCTTCGCTTCAGTGTCAGCGCTCGCTATCGATCGTGAAGACATGGCACGCGAATACCGGCGCTTCAACTTCGCTCACATGCAACACCACTCGGTCTTCGACGCGCTGGTCAGTCGCCAGGGTGCACGCGCTGAAGCCATTATGCGTGAACACGCCAATGCGACCTTGCGTTACGCCGAGGTATTCGGCGCGATCAGCAATAGCGAACGGATGAAAGTGATCGCGCGCGGCGAATAATCGGCTCGTTCAAAGATCCAGCACCAATAGCGCTGATTTAGCCCTCGAACAGCAGGGCGTGAACTGATCATTGGCCGCTYGCTCTTCTTCGGTGAGGAACAGGTCACGGTGATCAGGCACCCCTTCCAGCACACGGGTCAGGCAGGTACCGCAGACGCCCTGTTCACAGGAAATTGCAATCTCGACACCGTGGCTTTCCAGCACCTGAACCACCGTCTTGTCGACTGGAATGTCGAACACCTGCTCGCTACTGCCAAGCTTGACTTGGAACGCCCCATCGCCACGGGTATCCACCGGCGCTGCGGCGAAGTATTCACGGTGCAACTGCCCATCGCTCCAACCTTTGGCCTTGGCGCTGTCGAGCACAAACTGCATGAACCCTGAAGGGCCACAGACATACAGGTGCAAGTCCGGCCCCGGATTAGCCAAGATCTTGGCGGCATCCAGACGCGAATCGGCTTCTTCATCGAAATGCAGGTGCACGCGATCAGAAAAGGATGCTCCTTTGAGTCGGTCGGCAAATGCCGCACGCTCACTGGAGCGAGCACAGTAGTGCAGCTCGAAATCGGCACCGCTGTGGGCCAGTTGCTCGGCCATGCAGAGAATCGGAGTGATGCCGATGCCACCAGCGAACAACAGGCTGCGCCGAGCCTCACCCACCAGCGGGA
>NZ_JBFULH010000299.1:0-5105 GCF_056400445.1 Pseudomonas sp. P5_B2
GGTTGGCGTTCTGCTCAACCAGGAACACGGTCACGCCATCCTTGCGCAGTTGTTCGATAATGTCGAAGATCTGCTGGATGATGATAGGTGCCAGGCCCAACGAAGGTTCGTCGAGCAACAGCAGCTTGGGCTTGCTCATCAGCGCACGGCCGATGGCGAGCATTTGCTGTTCGCCGCCGGACATGGTGCCGCCGCGCTGGGCGAAACGTTCTTTCAGGCGTGGGAAAAGTTCGAGAACCTTGTCCATCTGTTCCTGATAGTCGCCCTTGTCGGTGAAGAAACCGCCCATGGCGAGGTTTTCTTCCACGGTCAGGCGGGAGAACACCCGACGACCTTCCGGGACCACGGCGATGCTTTTGCGCATGATCTGCGACGAGCTCTGGCCGACCAGTTCCTCACCCATGTAGCGGATGCAGCCACTGTGGGCCTGCGGCGAACCGCAGAGCGTCATCAGCAGCGTCGACTTGCCGGCACCGTTGGCGCCGATCAGCGTCACAATTTCGCCCTGACGGACTTCCACGTTGACGCTGTGCAGGGCCTGGATCTTGCCGTAGAAGGTGGAAACGTTTTCGAATTGCAGCATTTACGCTTCCCCCAGGTAGGCTTTGATCACTTCGGGATTGTCGCGGATCTGTTCCGGCGTACCGTTGGCCAGGGGCGTGCCCTGGTTGATCACGACGATGTGGTCGGAAATGCTCATGACCAGTTTCATGTCGTGTTCGATCAGCAGCACGGTGACGTTGTGCTCTTCACGCAGCATGCTGATCAAGGCCTTGAGGTCCTCGGTTTCCTTCGGGTTCAGGCCAGCAGCCGGTTCGTCGAGCATGAGGATCCGCGGGCGGGTCATCATGCAGCGAGCGATTTCCAGACGACGTTGCTGACCGTAGGCCAGGGTGCCGGCCGGGCGGTTGGCGAACTGCGTCAGGTTGACTTTGTCCAGCCAGTACGCGGCGAACTCCATGGCCTCGCGTTCGCTTTTGCGGAACCCAGGGGTCTTGAACAGGCCGGACAGGAAGTTGGTGTTCAGGTGACGGTGCTGCGCGATCAAGAGGTTCTCGACCGCGGTCATGTCCTTGAACAACCGCACGTTCTGGAAGGTGCGCACCACGCCTTTAAGGGCGATCTTGTGGCCCGGCAAGCCTTCGATCGGCTCGCCGTCCAGCAGGATGCTGCCGCCACTCGGTTTGTAGAAACCGGTCAGGCAGTTGAACACCGTGGTCTTGCCGGCGCCGTTAGGGCCGATCAACGCAACCACCTGTTTTTCTTTCACGGTCAGGGCCACGCCATTGACCGCCAGCAAGCCGCCGAAGCGCATGCTCAGATTTTCGACTTTAAGGATCTCGCGGCTCATTTGCGCAGCTCCATGTGAGGACGTTGCATGGGCAGCAGACCTTGAGGACGCCAGATCATCATCAGCACCATCAAGGCGCCAAACATCAACATGCGGTACTCACTGAACTCACGCATCATTTCCGGCAACAGGATCATCACCACGGCCGCGAGGATCACGCCCAGTTGCGAGCCCATGCCACCCAATACGACGATGGCGAGAATGATCGCCGACTCGATAAAGGTGAAGGACTCCGGTGTCACCAGGCCCTGACGGGCAGCGAAGAAGCTACCGGCAAAACCGGCGAAGCTGGCGCCCAGGGTGAAGGCAGACAGCTTGATGACCGTCGGATTGAGACCCAGCGCACGGCAGGCGATTTCGTCTTCACGCAACGCTTCCCAGGCACGACCGATGGGCATGCGCAGCAAACGGTTGATGACGAACAACGCGCCGAGGGCCAGCAACAGAGCAACCAGGTACAGGAAAATCACCTTGTTGATCGAGTTGTATGCAATGCCGAAGTACTCGTGGAATGTCTGCATGCCTTCGGCGGCTTTACGTTCGAAGGTCAGGCCGAAGAACGTTGGCTTTTCGATGTTGCTGATGCCGTTCGGGCCACCGGTGAGACCGGTCAGGTTACGCAGGAACAGACGGATGATTTCACCGAAGCCCAGTGTCACGATGGCCAGGTAGTCACCGCGCAAACGCAAGACCGGGAAGCCCAGCAGGAAGCCGAAGGTGGCCGCCATCAGGCCGGCAATCGGCAGGCAGATCCAGAAGCTCAGACCGTAGTAGTGCGACAGCAGCGCATAACTGTAGGCACCGACGGCATAGAAACCGACGTATCCCAGGTCGAGCAGACCGGCCAGACCGACCACGATGTTCAGGCCCAGGCCCAACATCACGTAGATCAGCACCAGCGTCGCGATGTCCACTGCCCCGCGAGAACCGAAGAACGGCCAGACCAGGGCAACGGCGATCAACGCGATGATGAACCAGCGCTGGGTGCTCGGCAGGGTCAGGAAGTTACTGGTCTTGGCCGGAATCAGCGGCATGCTTGGCGAGGAACGCCAGGCCGAGCTGATCTGCTGATCGAACAATACGCGCAGGAACATCAGTACCGAACACAACGCGATGATAATCAGCGTCGTGTTGCTGGTGCCATGGACTTCGAGGTTGATGCCGACGATGGTCAACTTCAGACCCAGTACCGGGTAGGCAACGGCCCACACCAGCAAGGCGCTGAACAACGCCTGTTTAAGATTCCTAGTCATACTTTCTCAACCTCCGGACGGCCCAGCAGGCCGGTTGGCCGGAACAACAACACCAGAACCAGCAGGCCGAACGCCACAACGTCCTTGTACTGGTCGCCGAAGATATCGGCACCGAAGGCTTCCGCGACACCCAGTACCAGCCCGCCGAGCATGGCACCAGGGATGCTGCCGATACCGCCTAGTACTGCGGCAGTGAAGGCCTTGAGGCCGACGAGGAAACCGGCGTTCGGGTTGATCACGCCGTATTGCATGCTCAGCAGCACGGCCGCGATGGCCGCCAGTGCGGCACCGATGACGAAGGTCAGGGCGATGATGTTGTTGGTGTTGATACCCAGCAGGTTGGCCATCTTGATGTCTTCGGCACAGGCACGGCAGGCGCGACCAAGGCGAGAGCGGGAGATGAACAGCGTCAGGCCGAGCATGGCGACCAGAGTCACCACGAACACCACGATTTGCATGTAGGAAATCAGCACTTCATGTGCGCCACCTGGCCCGAAGGTAAAGTTACCCGGGATCAGGTTGGGGATGGATTTGTCCTTGGAGTCTTGCGCCAGCAGAACCGTGTTCTGCAGGAAGATCGACACGCCGATGGCGGAAATCAGCGGGATCAGACGGTTGCTGCCGCGCAGGGGGCGGTAAGCGATCCGTTCGATGCTGTAACCGTAGGCACTGCTCACGACTATGGTCGCGAGGAAAGCGGCAGTCATCAACAGCGGAACACTGTCAAGTCCCATCATGGTCAGCCCGGCAATGGCGATGAACGCCACGTAGGAACCAATCATGTACACCTCGCCGTGGGCGAAGTTGATCATTCCAATGATGCCGTAAACCATCGTATAGCCGATGGCGATCAGGGCATACGTGCTGCCAATGGTCAGACCATTAACCAGCTGTTGGAAAAAGTGATAGATGTCAGGCATTACAGCGCTCCTAAAAACCTGATACGCATTTCACTGGTGGAGTCATTTTCCCGCTCGAGCCCCGTGGATCTGCATCCACTTCGAATTCGAGGTTTGCCAGCGAACCGCTGATGACGGTTTTGAGATTTTCAGGTGGGGAGACTGGCGGATCACGCCAGCGCGGCCCAAAACGTTCGTAAAACAAAGCCCACGGCACGCCGTGGGCTTTATTGGCAGTCAGTATGGCAAAGCCTTACTGAGGCGAAGCTTCAGTTTTTGGTTTGCCGAAGTGCCACTCGTAAACTACAAATTTGAAGTCTTTCAGGTCGCCTTTGGCGTCGAACTGCAGGTCGCCAGTCGGGGTCTTGAACGTGCCTGCGTGGATAGCTTCAGCCACTTTGGCAGTGTCTTCGGACTTGGCAGCCGTAATGCCGTCAGCAATCACTTCCACAGCCGAGAAGGCCGGGAACACGAATGGACCGCTCGGGTCTTCTTTCTTCGCTTTGAACGCGTCAGCCAAGGCAATGTTGGCCGGATCCTGGTCGAAGGATTTCGGCAGGGTTACCAGCAGACCTTCGGAAGCGTCTTTGGCGATCTGCGAAATGGAGTCGTTACCCACGCCTTCCGGACCCATGAACTTGGCTTTCAGGCCTTTTTCCTGGGATTGACGCAGGATCAGGCCCAGCTCCGGGTGGTAGCCGCCGTAGTAGACGAAGTCGACGTTGGCTTGCTTGAGCTTGGCGATCATCGAAGAGAAGTCTTTGTCGCCGGCGTTGACGCCTTCGAACACGGCAACCTTGACGCCTTTCTTCTCGAGAGTCTGTTTAACGGCGGTGGCGATGCCTTCACCGTATTGCTGTTTGTCGTGCAGCACAGCAACGATTTTCGGTTTTACGTGATCGGCAATGTAGTTACCGGCGGCAGGGCCTTGGGCGCTGTCCAGACCGATGGTGCGGAACACCATTTTGTAACCACGAGCGGTGATGTCCGGGCTGGTGGCAGCCGGGGTGATCATGATCACGCCTTCGTCTTCGTAAATGTCCGAAGCCGGTTGAGTGGAGCTGGAGCACAGGTGGCCAACCACGAACTTGACGCCGTCGTTGACGACCTTGTTCGCGACCGCGACCGCTTGTTTCGGATCACAGGCGTCATCGTATTCAACGGCTACGAGTTGCTTGCCGTTGACGCCGCCTTTGGCGTTGATCTGCTCAATGGCCATTTTGGCGCCACTGAACTGCATGTCGCCGTATTGGGCTACAGGACCGGTTTTAGGGCCGGCGATGCCGATCTTGATCGTGTCAGCTGCGAACGAATGGCTGGCAACCCCGGCCAGAACCATAGCGGCAAACAGTTTGGAAATCTGCTTAGTAGCCTTAGTCATAGTGCTCCACTCTTACTGTTGTAGTTTTTATAGTCCTGGCGCCGTAGCAGCAGAACCGGGTCAGATATCTTCGATACCTTCCGGAAAATGCCCCTGGCAACTGTACCGGTACAGTGTAGAGCGCCAATTGTTAGCCTGGGAAGCTGGCGCAAGGGGGCAAAACCAGAGGGTGTCGCTTTTTTGAAAGAAAAAGACAGAATCGCAGTGGGATGTTAGCTGGC
>NZ_JBFULH010000300.1:0-5099 GCF_056400445.1 Pseudomonas sp. P5_B2
GAAACACATCGCCGGACGCGTAGTGACTGGCCAACGCTTCGCCGCGATGTGCGCCACAGAAAACAGCCTCGGGCAGTTCCTGTTCCAGCGCCGCTCGTTGCGGGCCGTCGCCGACCACGATCAAGCGTAGGTTGCGCTGTGGATAAGTGGCTTTCAATGCGTCAAAACTGCGCTTGAGTAAGCCCAGGTTTTTCTCGGGGGCCAAGCGCCCGACATGAATGACCGCAATGTCGTCCTCGGCCAATCCCCACTGTTCGCGCAGCGATGCCAGCCTTTTGCTCGGATGAAACAACTGGCTGTCGACACCCCGTGAGAGCAATGCCAAACGTTCGAAATGCCGACGCTCAAGCTCCATCCGCTGACTAGGGCTCGGCACCAGTGTCAGGGTGGAACGGTTGTGAAACCAGCGCAGGTAGTGAGTCAGCAATCGGGTCAGCATCCCCAGCCCGTATTGGCTGGAGTACTGTTGAAAATTGGTGTGAAAGCCGCTGACCACCGAGATCCCCAGCCGCCGTGCTGCGCGTAACGCAGACAAGCCCAGTGGCCCTTCGGTGGCGATGTACAGCACGTCAGGGCGATGGCGCGTCCAACGCCTCAGCAACTTGTGCATCGACGACTGGCCCCATTGCAAACCGGGATAACCCGGCAGCGGCCAGCCCCGACACAACAATAAATCATCGTCACTGCTCAACTGCTGATCACACACCTGGCGTGGCCGCACCAGTTCCACCTGATGCCCGCGCGCGCGCAATCCGTCACACAAGCGGCCAAGGGTATTGGCCACGCCGTTGATTTCCGGTGGGAATGTTTCAGTAATCAGGGTGATATGCAGAGCTGTCGTCATGACCTCAGTATCGGCTGAGGCCATGTCGGCAATGTGGCGCTTTGATGATGGATTTATGACCCGTTAGCGCTGGATCACCAGATTTTCCGCCCCGCGTTCACGCACCCAGAACAATGTCGCCCCGGCCACGGCGGCCGGCATCATCAGAATGTTCACCACCGGGATCAGCAGCACCAGATAGACGCTGCCGCCGAAACTCATGCTCTGCCAGCGTTTCTGCCGCAGCCAGGCGAGCATCTCATTCCAGCCGAGCTTGTGGTTGTCTGCCGGGTAGTCGATATACTGGATGGCCATCATCCACACCCCGAACAGCAGCCACAGCGGTGCGGCAATGATGTTCACCACCGGGATAAAGGACAGGATGAACAACCCGATTGCCCGTGGCAGAAAGTAGCCGAGTTTGCGCATCTCCCGAGCCAGGGTGCGCGGGATCATGGCGGTAAGCTCACCCCAGCTGAAAGCCGGGAAATCGTCGGTGCCACGCACCACCACTTCGACTTTTTCCGCGAGGAAACCGTTGAACGGCGCGGCGATGACGTTGGCGAGCATGGTGAAGGTAAAAAACACCATCAACACCACCAGCACCACAAAAATCGGCCAGAGGATGTAGCTGAGAAAATTCAGCCAGTCGGGGAGGGTCGGCATCAGCGTATCGACCCACAGGCTGAATTGATGGCCGGCCAGATAAATCAATCCGACGAACAGCACGAGGTTGATTGCCAGCGGCAATAACACGAATAAACGCAGGCTGGGGCTCAGGACCAGCTTGAGGCCTTCGCGCAGGTATTGCGGTCCGGACAGGACGGGTGCGGGCATAACGTGCTCCGGGCAGAGGGAAACGCGCCGACCTTACCGACTTTGCCAGAAGGGGGAAAGCGCGGCAGTGGAATCGACATTCACTGTAACAAAGACGTCTATATAGTCACGACAGTGGGATAGAGACCACCTATGAGCTGGATTGTTAAACCGTATTTCCTTAATCTTCGCCCCCTCGATACGCTGCACCCAATCTTTTTGCAGGACTGTCGTACTCAAGCCTTACCCAAGGTTTACCACGGTCCTTTTTTATTCCCGCCGGCAATCCGGCGTTCCGCGCCCGGTGTTCAGGGCCGGTCAACAGGAGCAGGTCATGTCTGAAGCCCGTCATTCGCGAGTGATTATTCTSGGTTCCGGCCCTGCCGGTTACAGCGCWGCSGTYTATGCCGCCCGYGCCAACCTCAAGCCACTGCTGATCACCGGCATGCAAGCCGGCGGTCAACTGACCACAACCACTGAAGTCGACAACTGGCCGGGCGACGTCCACGGTCTGACCGGCCCGGCATTGATGGAGCGGATGAAGGAACACGCGGAGCGCTTTGAAACCGAGATCGTTTTCGATCACATCAATGCCGTGGACTTCGCTTCCAAGCCGTACACCTTGGTCGGCGACAGCGCGACGTATACCTGCGACGCTCTGATCATTGCCACCGGCGCCAGCGCTCGTTACCTGGGCCTCCCGTCCGAAGAAGCATTCATGGGCAAAGGCGTTTCGGCCTGCGCGACTTGCGACGGTTTCTTCTATCGCAACAAGCCTGTGGCTGTGGTCGGCGGCGGCAACACCGCGGTTGAAGAAGCCCTGTACCTGGCCAACATCGCCAGCAAAGTGACCCTGATCCACCGCCGCGAAACTTTCCGCGCCGAGAAGATCCTGATCGACAAGCTCAATGCCCGGGTTGCCGAAGGCAAGATCGAGCTGAAGTTGAACTCGACCCTGGACGAAGTACTGGGCGACAACATGGGCGTGACCGGTGCTCGCCTGAAGAACAACGATGGCAGCTTCGACGAGCTGACAGTCGATGGCGTGTTCATTGCTATCGGCCACACCCCGAACACCTCGTTGTTCGAAGGTCAGCTGACGTTGAAAGACGGCTACCTGGTGGTGCAGGGCGGCCGTGAAGGCAATGCAACGGCGACCAGCGTCGAAGGTATCTTCGCCGCCGGTGACGTGGCTGACCACGTTTACCGTCAGGCCATCACCTCGGCCGGCGCCGGCTGCATGGCGGCACTGGACGCCGAGCGTTACCTGGACGATCTGCAGAACGCCAAGTTCTGAGATCGTTGAAATGAAAAAACCGGCTTTGCAGCCGGTTTTTTTTATGCACTCGATTTGATGCCTGATCAAATCCCTGTGTGGCAGGTGTTGGACATTCAGCCCTTGAGCCGCTCCTGGACATAGTCCATCACCTTCAGCGATTTATAGATCGCATTGGCGGCCACTCGACCGAACGGCCCGCCGTTCCAGTCCAGCAAGTACGGCTTGAACAACTCATACCGCGACGTTTCCCCGCACACGGCTTCGGCAATCACCTTCCCGCCGATGGAGCCGGTATTCAAACCGTGACCTCCAAAAGAAGTGCAGGCCCAGACGCCCGGTTCCAGTCGTCCGAGGTTGGGCATTTTGTTGGTGGAGTACCCCATCAGGCCAGACCAGGCCAATTCGATTTTTACCGGAGCCAGCTGTGGATAGACTGACACCATGTCGGCCTTTAGCATCGCTGCCAGCGCTTTCTCGTTCTGTTCGTTGCGGGTGGTAATGCGTCCGCCCCAAAGCAGGCGGTCGCCTTCGACGATCCGGTAGTAATCTGAAGCGCGTCGGTCATCGGAGAATGCCGCACCGGAGTCGAGGACGTTTTTGACCGAGTTGCCCAAGTGCTCGGTCAACACCACGTAGGTGGCGATGGGCAGGTATGCGCGGCTGAGTTTTTGCAGCTCGGGGCCGCCGTAACCCCCCGCGCAGAACACCAGATCTTTACAGCGCACGCTGCCATGCGCGGTCTTGACGATTTTGTCGTTGCCTTCGCGATGCCAGGCGAGCATTTTCGATTGCTCGAAAACGCAGCCGCCAGCCGCTTCAATGGCGAGGGCCAGGCCCAGGCAATAATTGAGCGGGTKGAAATGTATGGCGTTGGGATCTTCTACACCCTGAAAGTAGCGAAGGGTGTGTGCCCGTTCACGAACCTGAGCGGTATCGAGGTAGTTGAGTTCATAACCGAAGTCGCGGCGCATGGTTTCGATGTGGTTTTTCACGCCAGCGCTGTCGTCGTAGCGCTTGACCCGAATCGTGCCGGCGGATGGCGCGCACCCGGGCAAAGCCAGTTCGATGATGTTGCGGCGGACGATCTCCACGCCTTCGGCCGACATCTGGAACAGCGCCCTGGCGTGGTCCAGCCCGAGTTTCTTGCGAATCGCTCCGGACCCCTCAGCCCAGCCCGGCGAGACCACGCCGCCATTGCGGCCAGACGCACCCCATGCCACCTGATTGGCTTCAAGGATGATCACGCGCTTGCCGCGACGGGTCAGCTCCAGGGCGGCAGTGAGGCCGGCGATGCCGGCACCGATGATGCACACGTCGCAGGATTCTTGGGTGTTCAATTCTCGCCTGGCTGCGCGTGGCAGCGAGGTTTGGGAATACCAGGTGTTGGGGAAGGACATGGTCAATCCTTGATGAATTGTTTTTCTGTGGGAGCGAGCAGGCTCACTCCCTCAGGATCGGGCATTACTTGAGAGTCGAGTAATCCACGCCGTACCACTTGTCCGACAGCTTGGTCAGCGTGCCATCCTTGTGCATCTCACCGATGATTTCACCCAGCTTGGCTTTCAGCTCCGGGTCACCCTTGTCGGTGGCAATGGCCAGTGGTTCGAAAAACACCACAGTGTTGTCGACGGCGCGCAGCGGGTAGCCTTTCTTGACGGCGGCATCCAGGGTGCTGCGTTGCGTGAGGATGGCATCCAGCCGGGTACCATCGCCCAGGCGCAGATCGTCGAGCGGGCCGACGGAGCCCGCGTAGGTCTTCATTTTTTCGGTTTTTACGTCATATACGACGGGCGGTACGTCAGTGGTTTCGATGGCCAGCGCCTGGCTGAAATAGTCTTCTGACGTGGTGCCGCCTTCGACGCCGATGGTTTTGCCATTGAGTGCTTTGTGGTCGGAGACCGTTGATTTGTTGTGCACCGCAAACACGTAGGGCACGTAGTAATAAGTCCCGGGGAAATCGAGAATCCGCGCACGACTTTTTGTCGCGGTCATCGAGCCCACAGACACATCCCAGCGGCCATTCCACTTGCCTGCGGTAATCACATCCCAGTCGGGTGTGATGAATTTGGCCTCGACGCCCAGACGCTTGGCAATCTCCTTGGACACGTCGATATCAAAACCGTCGATTTCATTCTTGTCGTTGATGAACCCCTGCGGTGGCCAGGTCGCCGAGGTGGCGAC
>NZ_JBFULH010000301.1:0-5097 GCF_056400445.1 Pseudomonas sp. P5_B2
ATGATAAATGGCGTTGCCCGATCCCAACTCATGCCCCACTCCTGGTCAGATAAAGTCGACCGGGGCAGTGTAACGGATGCTTACGCCGATTGGCGCGATTGCAGGCTGCGACCGGCCAACAGTGATAACACACCATCAATGACCCGGGGATCGGCCAGTACCCGCTGATGCCCGCCTTCTTTCAGGCGCAGCAAGCGGCTGTCGAACCAGGATTCATGGATCAGTTCGGATTCCTTGACCAATACGTAGCGGTCATCTTCGGCATGGACGATCAGGCCGGGCATGTCCAGTTGATAGTGGGCGACATCCAGCGTCGCGGCGCGCATGCCGACGTCTCTCTCAACCTGACGAATGAATGCCGAACGGGCTTTGGGCGGCAGTCGCACGTAACGCGCAAAACCACGCAGCACCCCGAGAATCCGTGCCGGGGCTGCAATCGTCACCAGGGTTTCGGTGCGCAGGCCCAATTGAACGGCGAGCATGGCGCTGGCACCCCCCATCGAATGACCGATGACCGCTTGCAGCGGTGGCAACTCGGCAGCAGCTTCCAGCATGGCCCGCGCGAACAGCACGACGTTTGCCTCTTCACCGGGTGAGCGACCATGCGCCGGGCCGTCAAGGGCGACCACACTGTAACCAGCATCGACGAGTGCAGTGATAATACTGGCAAACTGCGTCGGCCGACCTTCCCAACCATGCATCAACAACACGGCCGGGCCCTGCCCCCAACGTAGTGCCGAAAGGCCGAAGCGCAGCGTAATACGTTCGGATTTCGCCAGAAGCGGCAGCTCCCAATCACGCGGAGGAAGTTCTCGCGGCGTCATGAATGCCAGTCGCATTTTGCTCGCAACCAGTTTCGGTGCGAACCAGCCCAAGGTGCCGTTAACGCCACGAACCCACTTCAACGTGCTCATCGCTCTCACTCCTCAGGCCACTGCCTTCAGGTCATTGCACCGCCGACTTGGCGGCGCGCAGCAATCGATCGGACAACTCTCCCGGTCCCAGCGCGCGTGCCAAGGCCAAACCACCCACCATCAAGGCCATGTCAGCCAGGGCTTTGTCGGTGTCTTCGGGGCTGGCCGCCAACTGCGCGACCATCAATTCCACATGCTCATTCAGCGCAACACGAAACGCATCCGGCAGCCTTCCCAGTTCGCCAACAGACGCAGGGATCGGGCACGCCGATTCGGAGGAGTCACGGTGTTTGCGCGAGAGGTAAAACGCAGCCACCAACGCGCGACGCTCTTCACCGGTGAGTTGCGCATCCATGTCGGCAATCAGGTCACGACGGTGCCCCAGCAATTGCTGGAACGCTTCCAGCATCATGGCGTCCTTGCTTTCGAAGTGCGCATAGAAACCGCCGACGGTCAGGCCGGCTGCGCCCATCACTTCGCCCACGCTCGGCTCTGCCGGGCCGCGCTGAATCAGCGCAGCGCTGGCAGCCTTAAGGATGCGTTCGCGGGTTTGAGCTTTTTTATCGTTCATCGTTGCCTCCGAATATTACGACTAGAATATTATTCTCATAATAATTTTTCGCAAGTCGTGGATGTGACCGCTGGTCTGAAGAACAGTTTGAGAGAAATTGGGGATTTGGCCAAACGCCAGACAAACAAAAGGGCCATTCAATAATTGAATGACCCTTATAAAATCCCGCAGAGCGGGTAATCGTGGCGTCCCCTAGGGGACTCGAACCCCTGTTACCGCCGTGAAAGGGCGGTGTCCTAGGCCACTAGACGAAGGGGACGCAAAMCCTTCTATACAACWGATCARYGCTGAGWGYTGATCGMTTCAARGCCKGYGTGGCCAGACCTTGAASTGTAAATTGGTGGAGCTARACGGGATCGAACCGTYGACCTCTTGCATGCCATGCAAGCGCTCTCCCAGCTGAGCTATAGCCCCTCATCGCTGAGGACGGGGCGAATCTTAATGGCGGATCAGAAAGCTGTCAAACTTATTTTTAACAATTTTCAAAATTTTTTGTCGCCATAACAATCACTTACCGCCCTCCCCCCGAAAAATCAGGGGCAGAACCGAAGATCACGATCAAATGATCGCGGCCTCCGGCGGTTCCTGCAAGGTCAATCGCCCTCAGGCGATGTTACCCAACAGTTTTTCCCACTCCTTGTTTTCCTTCTTCGACACGCCGCCCAACAGGTCAATTGCCTGGCGCAGACGGAAACGGGTCAGGTCCGGACCGAGGATTTCCATCGCGTCGAGCACCGACACAGAACTGGCCTGACCGGTAATCGCAGCAAACATCAGCGGCATGGCGTCACGCAGCTTCAGCTCCAGGGATTCGACCACCGCCTGAATTGTCGCGGTGATGCTGTCCTTCTCCCACTGACGCAGGCTTTCGAGCTTCCACAAGATCAGCTGCATCAACTGACGAACCTGATCGCCCGAAAGCTTCTTCGATTCAAACAGCTTGGCATCCGGGTTCACACCACCGGCAAAGAAGAAACCGGCCAGCGGTGCAACCTGGCTGAAGGTTTCAACGCGGCCTTGTACATGCGGCGCGATCTTCATCATGTATTCAGGGTTCAGCGCCCAGGTTTGCAGGCGCGAAGCAAACTCTTCCACCGGCAGGTCACGCAGCCACTGGCCGTTGAGCCACGACAGCTTCTCGACGTCGAAAATCGGCCCGCCCAGCGAAACACGGCTCAAGTCGAAGTTATCGACCATTTCCTGCAACGAGAACTTCTCGCGCTCGTCCGGCATCGACCAGCCCATGCGGCCGAGGTAGTTGAGCATCGCTTCCGGCATGAAGCCCATGCGCTCGTAGAAGGTCACCGAGGTCGGGTTCTTGCGCTTGGATAGCTTGCTCTTGTCCGGGTTACGCAGCAGCGGCATGTAGCACAGCTCCGGTTGTTCCCAGCCGAAGTACTCGTAAAGCAGGATCAGTTTCGGCGCCGAGGGCAGCCACTCTTCGCCGCGCAGGACGTGGGTGATGCCCATCAGGTGGTCGTCGACCACGTTGGCCAGGAAGTACGTCGGCAGGCCGTCGGTCTTCATCAGCACTTGCATGTCCATGCGATCCCACGGGATCTCGACATCGCCACGCAGCATGTCCGGCACCACGCACAAGCCTTCACTTGGCACTTTCATGCGGATCACGTGCGGTTCGCCAGCGGCGAGACGACGGGCGACTTCTTCCTTGGACAGCAACAGCGCGCGGCCGTCGTAGCGCGGGGTCTCGCCTCGAGCCATTTGCTCGGCGCGCATCTGATCCAACTCTTCGGCGGTGCAGAAGCACGGGAAGGCATGGCCCATTTCAACCAGTTGCTGGCAATACTTCTGATAGATATCGCCGCGCTCGCTCTGACGGTATGGACCGTGCGGGCCACCCACGTCCGGGCCTTCGCTCCAGTCGATACCCAACCAGCGCAGGGCGTCGAAAATCTGCTGCTCGGACTCACGGGTCGAGCGCAATTGGTCGGTGTCTTCGATCCGCAGGATGAACTCACCGCCATGCTGCTTGGCAAAGCAGTAGTTGAACAAAGCGATGTAAGCGGTACCTACGTGGGGGTCCCCGGTAGGCGATGGCGCGATGCGCGTGCGGACGGTGGTCATGGCAAGTCTCGAAATGAAGATAAAACAAAGGGCGAATGGTAACAGGCGACACCCGCCCGGCTCCAGTAAGCAGGGCATTTAAGCCAAGTTTGCGCCTACAACGCGCGTTTACCCGGGTGAATGGCCGAATATCCTTTGGTGGCATTTACCACTTGTCGGCTGTATGACAGATTCACCTGCTGTTATCTTTCCTTACAATTTCTCGACTACAGCCAGCCCCATGCCTGCCCAACTCAAGCGTCGCCTGTTTATTTTCCTGCTGCTCATCCTGCTGATTGCCGGGGGCTTCTTTGCCCAGTGGTTCTTCAAGGGACGATTTTATGAAAGCACCGATAACGCCTATGTCCAGGGCGAGATCACCCGCGTCTCAAGCCAACTGAGCGCACGCATCGACCAAGTATTGGTGCACGACAACCAGCACGTCGAGAAAGGCCAACTGCTGATCAAGCTCGAAGGCGCCGATTTCGACCTCGCCGTCGACCGCGCCAGAGCGACCCTCGCCACCCGTGAAGCCGAACGCCTGCAAGCGCAAAGTAAACTCACCCAGCAATCCAGCCTGATCGCCGCCAGCGAAGCGCAAGTCGCCTCCAGCCAGGCCAGTCTTGGCCGCTCGCTCATCGATTTGACTCGCGCCCAGACCCTGCGCAAACCCGGCTACATTTCGGAGGAACGGGTGACCACCCTGTCCGCCGACAATCACATCGCCCGCTCGCAAGTCGCCAAGGCCCAGGCCGACGCTCAGGGCCAGCGCCAGCAAGTCAACGCCCTGAACGCCGAGATCAAGCGTCTTGACGCGCAGATCGCCAATGCCAAGGCCGATCTGGCGCAAGCCGAGCTGAACCTGACGCGCGGCGAAATCCACGCGCCCATCAGCGGACTGATCGGCCAGCGCGCCGCCCGCGAAGGCCAGGTGGTGCAGGCCGGTGCATATTTGCTGTCGATCGTCCCGGATCAGGACATCTGGATTCAGGCCAACKTCAAAGAAACCCAGATCGGCCACATGCAGCCCGGGCAGAGCGCCGAGTTGACCTTCGACGCTTACAGCGACACGCCGATCAAAGCGCGTGTTGATAGCCTGTTCGCCGCTTCGGGGGCGCAGTTCAGCCTGTTGCCACCGGACAATGCCACGGGCAATTTCACCAAAGTCGTTCAACGGATTCCGGTAAAACTGACTTTCGCCGCGGACAACCCGCTGCAAGGCAAGATCCGCCCGGGCATGTCAGTCACCGCCAAAGTGAACATCAAAGACGCCCCTGACGATGGCCGGTGATCAACTGATCCGCCCGGTCGGCGAACCGACCCGGCGGGACTGGATCGCGGTCATGAGCGTGATGCTCGGCGCCTTCATGGCCGTGCTCGACATCCAGATCACCAACTCTTCGCTTAAAGACATTCAAGGTGCCCTGTCGGCCACCCTGGAAGAAGGCTCGTGGATTTCCACTTCGTATCTGGTGGCAGAGATCATCATGATCCCGCTGACCGCGTGGCTCGTGCAGCTGTTGTCCGCACGACGACTGGCGGTCTGGG
>NZ_JBFULH010000302.1:0-5072 GCF_056400445.1 Pseudomonas sp. P5_B2
AAATACAGGTGTTCATCAGTGACAACGTTAAATCCTCTTTTTGATCGCTACCGCCCGCTGCAAACTAACCTCTCCGATTCCCCGCCCCTGATCATCGACACAGAGGCCAACCCCCAGGACATCCTCGAAGCTGCCATGCACCGCATCCGAGCCTCCAGCGACCTCCTGAAAACCCTGCACTGCGTTTGTTTCAAACACGGCGACGTCGAAGACATTCCACACATTACCCACGCGCTTTACCTGCTGACCCAGGACGGATTCGACCTGATGCAGGTCGCCCAACAACGCATGATGGGCTGGAAAGCGCCGACCTGACGCTGCGTGAACAGATCGTTCTCACGCTCTACGTGAGAACGATCATTGAAAACTGGAGATAACCTTGAGCCAATTTTTTGATGAGCTAATGGAAGGCGTGAAACAGATGGACGAAATGGTACGGGGTGAGCGTCAGCGTTCACGCAAATTTCCAGTTGATGCGTTCCACATTAAAGAAATCCCCGGTCGATCCCCCGCCTGCGACAGAACGATTAACAGGTCCATGCTTCCCCCCAAAACCAGACCCCAATAAGATCCGCGCAAGCCCAACCGGACACCAGCACCATGAACCTCGCCCCCAACTTCCCCGACGACCACACTATGCGCCTGCTCATGCAGTTGCTGCACGAAGAACTCGGTCTACCCGAACGCAAAACCATCAGCCTCTCCACCTCGATCAATTTAGACCTAGGCTGTGACGGTGCCGATGCGCGGCATTTGATGGAAGCACTGGAAGAACAGTTCGGGATCGACTTCGTAGACTACGACGCCTATCGATACTTTCAGCCGCAAGGGTTTGATGTGCATCTCAAGCGAAGGGCAAAGGGGCGCGGCGACAAAGTCCCGCTGACTATCGACATGCTTTACCAAGCGATCAACACGCAACGGTGGGACACACAGAAGCTGGAAGGCATCTAGTCGCTCTCATAAGTGCAACTATTCTGGTCGTTTAGCGCCCATTCAGCTGGAATATTGGCAGTTAGGCACATGGCGTTTGTTAATCAAACGCCCACAAAAAAGCCGCCCTCAAAGGGCGGCTTTTTCATTACATCAAACCAACACTTACAACTGCGGCCCAGCAGCCTTGATCGCGTCGCTCACTTCGAACTTCTTGAAGTTCTCAACGAACAACCCAGCCAACGCCTTGGCAGACTCATCGTAAGCAGCCTTGTCAGCCCAGGTGTTACGTGGGTTCAGCAGGCCAGTTTCAACGCCCGGCACAGCCAATGGCACGTCGAGGTTGATGGTGTCGAGGTGTTCGGTTTCAGCACCGATCAACGCACCGCTCTGGATCGCAGCGATAACAGCGCGAGTGGTCGGGATGTTGAAGCGCTTGCCAACGCCGTAGCCACCACCGGTCCAGCCGGTGTTGACCAGGTAAACCTTCGAGCCGAAACCGCGGATGCGTTTGATCAGCAGTTCTGCGTATTCGCCAGCCGGACGCGGGAAGAACGGTGCGCCGAAGCAGGTGGAGAAGGTCGACTTGATGCCGCTGCCGGAACCCATTTCGGTCGAGCCCACCAGTGCGGTGTAGCCGGACAGGAAGTGGTAGGCCGCTTGCTCTTCGCTGAGGATCGACACTGGCGGCAGCACGCCGGTCAGGTCGCAAGTCAGGAAGATCACAGCGTTTGGCTCGCCACCGAGGTTCTTCTCGGAACGCTTGGCAACGTGCTCCAGTGGATAGGCCGCGCGGCTGTTCTGGGTCAGGCTGACGTCGTCGTAGTCGGCGTGCTTGGCGTCATCAATGACGACGTTTTCCAGGACTGCGCCGTGCTTGATGGCTTTCCAGATGACTGGTTCGTTCTTCTCGGACAGGTCGATGCACTTGGCATAGCAACCGCCTTCGATGTTGAAGACCACGCCCTCGCCCCAGCCGTGCTCGTCGTCACCGATCAGGTAACGGCTTTCGTCGGCGGACAGGGTGGTTTTACCGGTGCCGGACAGGCCGAAGAACAGGGTCACGTCGCCCTCTTCACCAATGTTGGCAGCGCAGTGCATTGGCAGCACGTCGGCGGCTGGCAGCAGGAAGTTCTGCACCGAGAACATGGCTTTCTTCATTTCACCGGCGTAGCGCATGCCAGCGATCAGCACTTTCTTCTGCGCGAAGTTGATGATCACGCAACCATCGGAGTTGGTGCCGTCACGCTCTGGAACGCATTCGAAGTTGGCGACGTTGAGCACTTGCCATTCATCACGACCAGCCGGGTTGTACTGGGCCGGGTTGATGAACAGGCAACGACCGAACAGGTTCTGCCAGGCAGTCTGCGTGGTCATTTTTACGGCCAGGTAGTGGTCGGCAGACGCACCTACATGAACGTGGGAAACGAAATGCTCTTGCGCATTGTTGAACGCCTCAACGCGGTCCCACAGGGCGTCGAACTTGTCGGCCGGGAACTTGCGGTTGATAGGGCCCCAGGCAATGGCAGCCTGAGTGGTTGGCTCTTCAACAATGAAACGGTCGACTGGCGAACGGCCGGTACGGTGACCGGTACGAACAACCAGCGCGCCGGTATCGGCAAGCTCGCCTTCACCGCGATTCAGGGCTTCTTTAACCAGAGCATCAACACTCAGGTCGGTGTACACGGCGTTATTGGCTTGCGTCATGAGGTTCCCCATCGGCCAGTGGCCGAGTGCTCCAAAACGTTTTGTAGTAGAAAGTTGTGCACTACTACCGCGAGAAAAAGTGGGCCGGATTATGCCAGAAAAGCCCAAAAAAAGTAGGGCCCTCCCGTCGTTACGGCGTAATACCGGGATTAACCAGTGAATTTACCTGCGCTGAACCGTTTTAGTGGCGGGTGTCTGACGGCGTGTCGACGCCCGCACCGGCGAATAATTGGACAATATCGGCAGCATCGAACAGATAACGCTGATTGCAGAATTGGCAATCGATCTCGATGTTGCCACCGTGCTCGACCACCAGATTTTGCGCATCTTCCACACCCAAGCTGACCAAGGCATTGGCCGAACGTTCGCGCGAGCAGCTGCAACGGAAGCGCAGTTTCTGCACATCGAACAGACGCACCTGCTCCTCATGATAGAGGCGATGGAGCACGGTTTCGTTGTCCAGGCTCAGCAGTTCATCGGCGGTCAGGGTGCTGCCCAGCGCGGTGATGTGCTGCCAGCTGGCGGCGCGCTCTTCTTCATCTTTCAAGCGGTCGGCGGGCAGTTGCTGCAGCAGCAGACCACGGGCGCGGCGGCCATCGGCGTACAGCCAGAAGCGGGTGCCGACCTGTTGCGACATGACGAAGTAATTAGTGAAGCACTCGGACAGGGTTTCGCCGTCGAGGTCGACGATGCCCTGGTAACGCTGACCATGGGTCGGGTCGACCGTCAGCGCCAGGACGCCGTTGGGCATCAGGTCGGCGAGTGTCGCGTCGGGGGCGATCTGATCGGCCTCGTAACGGGCCAGGCCGCGAATGTCGCGCTCGCTGGAGCACTCGATCATCAGCAGCGGGATCGGGCCGTCGGAACGGGCCTGAAGGATCAGCAAGCCATCGAACTTCAGCGCGCCGACCAGTAGCGATGCAGCCGCCATCAGCTCGCCCAGCAATTGCGCGACCGGCTCCGGGTAGGCGTGTTTAGCCAGGACTTCGGCGTAGCTGAGCTCTAACGAGACCAGCTCGCCACGGGTGTCGCTGTCATCGAAGATGAAGCGTTGGGTGAAGTCGTTATCCGGTAGGTCGGTCATAGGTCTGGGTATCTGAAGTGGTGACAATGGGTTTCAACGGTCAAGATTGCGTGTATGCAAGCACCCTTGGATGCGCAACGCTCGGCCATGGCCGGCATTTTATGAACAATCCGGGGTTGTTCCAAGCAAGGTGGAACGTCCGCCGGTAGGCGCCTGCGCAATATTGCGTCTCTGGTGCTGCGGGCCTTCTGGTTATGGCCTACAGGTCAGATGCTGTGTGTGATTTTCGACGAGTGGCTGTTTAACTGCTCGATGTATCGTTGGGGTATCACCCGATATGGTTGCTCGATCGCGCAATTGCAAGTCTTCCCCGGAGATCCGGTGGTATCTGGCGAGTGCTGCGCACTCGATCGCGAGCAGGCTCGCTCCCACAATAAACCGCGATCAACTGTGGGAACGAGCCTGCTCGCGATGGCTGTCTGACTCACTCGTCATTGCTGCTGCCACGGAATTTGAACAAATCCCGTCGCTGTTTCTTGCTCGGTTTGCCATCGGTGGTCATCCCCAGCGCACCCGCCTTGCGTTGGGCAGCGGCATTTTCGCGTTTGGCGATGCTGGCCTCGGTTTCGGCATACAGCGTCTGAGCCTCCGGCGCGCCACGGCGAACGATGGATAACGCTTGAACCACCACCGTACGCTCTTCAAAACCGATGCGGATCACAAACTCGTCGCCGACTCTTGGTTCCTTGCCTGGCTTACAACGCTCGCCCCGGCAATGCACCTTGCCGCTTTCAATCGCCGCCTTGGCCAAGGCACGGGTTTTGTAAAAACGCGCGGCCCACAACCATTTATCGAGACGGACTTTGTCGTCCTCTTCGTTTTTTTGTGCCATGGAATTTCCTCGCTCTGAAATATTGCTGAACTGTACTACCGTTTCAGTCGTACCAAGAATTGCACCGGCTCGGATTACAATGCACACATTCCAGAACCTCCCAGAGGGGCTGGAAATCCGGGCCGTAGATATCTGTCGCCTTTTAACCATTATTCTGCGTGAATACCGCGAATTCGGCCGCTTGCGGGCCGAGCGGTTTCTACCGGTTGAGCAACTTTGAAGACWTTTGACCATTTGACCGTTGTCGGTCTGCGCGAGTGGGTGGCGCTCCCGGATTTGGGAGTCGCGGGCCTGCGGGCAAAAATCGACACCGGTGCCAGCACCTCCAGCCTGCATGCCACCGACATCGAGCCGTTCGAGCGCGATGGCGAGCAGTGGGTCCGCTTCACCGCCCACCTGGGCACGGTGGTGCAATTACGTCATCGACGCTGCGAAGCGCCACTGGTGACGATGAAAACCATTAAAAGCTCCAACGGTCACGCGCAAAAGCGATACGTGGTCAGCACCACCCTGGCC
>NZ_JBFULH010000303.1:0-5019 GCF_056400445.1 Pseudomonas sp. P5_B2
ATATTGCGCTACTTGTGCCAAAGCTGCCTAATGGCGCACCCGGCAGGACTCGAACCTGCGACCATCCGCTTAGAAGGCGGATGCTCTATCCAGCTGAGCTACGGGCGCCTTGTTAATTTGTACCCTTGGAGGACTACAAACTAAGTGCTTTCCAGTCTTGCAGAACCGTGGTCCCGCCTGACCTTCCTAACCAGTGCTAGGCTGTGCCCGACAAGTGCGACGAATAGTATAGAGCCCCCTGAAGGTCGTCAAATCCTTTTTAAAAAAAATTCATTTAATTAAAGGAGTTAGGGGAATTTGCAGACCAAGCGCCTTTGCCCTCACCTCATGACATGCGAGAATGCGTTCTCTTTTTTTCCCCTCTCGATGGTTAATCACGCGCAATGACTGCACAACTAATCGACGGCAAATCGATCGCCGCCAGCCTGCGCCAGCAGATCGCCAAACGAGTCACCGAACGTCGCGAGCTAGGCTTGCGCACACCCGGCCTCGCGGTGATCCTGGTCGGCAGCGATCCCGCCTCTCAGGTTTATGTCTCGCACAAGCGTAAAGACTGTGAAGAGGTCGGCTTTATATCCCAAGCCTACGACCTGCCTTCCGAAACCACTCAAGAAGCGCTGACCGATCTGATCGATCGTCTGAACGAGGACCCGGCAATCGACGGCGTTCTGCTTCAGCTTCCTTTACCCGAGCACCTGGACGCCTCCAAATTGCTGGAGCGCATTCGTCCGGACAAAGACGTCGACGGTTTCCATCCCTATAACGTCGGTCGTCTGGCCCAGCGTATTCCACTGCTGCGTCCATGCACCCCTAAAGGCATCATGACCTTGCTGGAAAGCACGGGGGTCGATCTCTACGGGATGGATGCCGTGATTGTCGGCGCGTCCAACATCGTTGGCCGCCCGATGGCGATGGAATTGCTGCTGGCCGGTTGCACCGTGACCGTCACCCACCGCTTCACCAAGGATCTGGCCGGCCACGTTGGACGCGCCGATCTGGTGGTGGTTGCCGCTGGCAAGCCAGGCCTGGTCAAGGGTGAATGGATCAAGGAAGGCGCAATCGTAATCGACGTCGGCATCAATCGCCAGGACGACGGTAAGCTGGTCGGCGACGTGATCTACGAAACCGCCCTGCCTCGCGCCAGCTGGATAACACCAGTACCGGGCGGTGTTGGCCCGATGACCCGCGCCTGCCTGTTGGAAAACACGCTGTACGCAGCAGAAACCCTGCACTGCTAAGCACCAAAGCAGAAGTAAATAGCCAGTTAAACGACCCCGCCGACGGCGGGGTTTTTTTTGCTCAAAGAAAAAGCCCGACCACCCGCCGGAAAATGACGTTTTTTTCACATTCCTGAAGACTTTCATCCCTTCCTGGAACAACCATCGACAGTTATTCAGCCATACTCCAGAATGTCGCGCTTTTTACGAAATAGCCCGTTACAAAACGGCTTAACAACACATAATGAGTCTGCCAGCGTGAAAATCCGTCTATCTATCCTGAGCCTATTTTTTGCAGTTACAGGAACTTTGATCACGCCAATCGCCACCGCTGGCGATACGACGGCCGCACCTCGAGACACGAAAAATCTTAAACTCGCTTCGGGCAGTTCGTTGGTCATGGATATGCAGACCAACAAAATCATCTTTGCCAGCAACCCTGACGTGGTGGTTCCAATTGCGTCCGTCAGCAAACTGATGACTGGCCTGGTCGTGGTTGAAGCCAATCAAAACATGGACGAATACATCAACATCAACATCGGCGACACGCCGGAAATGAAGGGTGTGTACTCCCGGGTCAAACTCAACAGCGAAATGCCACGCAGGGAGATGCTCCTGATTGCATTGATGTCTTCGGAAAACCGCGCGGCGGCAAGCCTGGCCCACCATTATCCGGGTGGTTATGCGGCCTTCATCGCCGCGATGAACGCCAAGGCCAGGGCGTTGGGCATGACCAACACCCATTTCGTTGAGCCCACCGGCCTGTCTCCGCGAAACGTGTCCACAGCCCGCGACTTGAGCAAACTGCTGGTTGCTGCGCATAAACACCCGCTATTGACCGAACTGAGTACTACCAAGGAAAAAATCGTGGCGTTCCGCAAGCCCAACTACAACTTGGCCTTCCGCAACACCGACCATTTGGTCCGCAAGCAGGACTGGGACATCCAGCTGACAAAAACCGGCTTTACCAACGCGGCGGGTCACTGCCTGGTGCTGGTTACCAGCATGGGTAACCGCAAGGTTGCACTGGTCATCCTTGACGCCTATGGCAAGTACACTCACTTTGCCGACGCTACCCGTATTCGCAACTGGGTAGAGTCCGGCAAGGGCGCAGACGTGCCGTCGGTAGCCTTGCAGTACAAGTCCGACAAGAACCTCAAAAGCCGTCAGACCGGGGTGATTGAAGCCTCCAAATAGGCAAGCCCCCACCCGGACAAGGCCCCGAATATTCGGGGCTTTTTATTAGGTGGAGATCAGTCGTTGGGCAGCGGCATCTGATCGTCATCCGGAATGCCGTCCCCGGCGCTCGGGTCTCTGGCATGCTCCGTCGGCACCACCACCGGCCTGGCCAAAGGATCGCGCAACGGGTTGTCCGGATCCATCACCGGGTCCAGGTCTTTCTCGGGAGTTGTCGGCACACTGTCCGGACGTTTGTCATCAAAACTCGAATCGGTAGACATAAGCACCTCATCAGGCTCAGGGTTTCAAATCGGCGAGAGGATCGTAAGGCTTAGCTGGCGCCTTTGAGTTGTCGCCGGGCTTGACGTCCCTGGGCGCTTTGGCGGGACCGATGGGATCGACTTGAGGATCGGCGAGGTCCGGCGAATCGGGGTCGAACCCCAATTCATCGCCCGAAGAATGCTCGGACGAGTGCGGGCCTTCAGGGGTAGCGGAATGTGCCATGAGCGCCTCCTTGGGAGTGGCCCGGACAAATCCGGGCGCTTTCCTTTAGAGAGCGAGTGCGCACGGCAGTGCCCTACAGAATGACGAACGGACGTTTACTGCGCAGTCAGGGCCTTCTTCGCCTGCGCAGCTGCTTGCTCCTGACCGGCCTGCCCCAGATCATTGGCCGCCTTCAGCCAACGCTGCTGATCGACGTTGGCCGGAATCTGATTCGGCTTCTGGATCAGCACGGCCCAGCCGCCAGCGTCCTTGAACGAGGATTCGAACGAACTGAAGCTCATCAAATCCCGACGATCCATCCCCACGCGTAGCAACACGGTCTGCTTCTTACGGTTGTAACCGGCGAGAATGGCATAACGAGGCTCAGACCAGAGCGCCGGGCCTTCGGTAAAGCGCACCATCACCGGATTGCCGGCGGCGACCTGAGTCAGCAGCGCGGGCAGATTACTGTCGAGGGGGTAGACCACCATCCCGTACTCGCAGGCGAGGTTCTGCATGTTCTGCGGCAACTGGTCTTCGGCACCCGGCAAATGCAGGGGTTTTTCGAGCAGGCCTGGGGTAATCACGATGCCCCGTTGCGCCAACAGGCTGGCCAGCACTTGCGGTCCGCTTTGATAGGCGTTCCCACGGTAGAACGTACCGCTAAGCTCCACCCGCTCCGGCAGACGCTGGATTTCAGGCGCAACGCTCCCGGCGCAACCTGCCAACCCGACAACGCAGCCAACCATCAGCACCGCCGCTCGAATTCGAGAAAATACCCGCTCCATCTTCACACTCTTGTTCAGACGCCAGGCAACAGGCTCCCGGCTTGGCCGTCGATCATAAGACGCCGCGTGACGGCGGTATAGCTTTAACCGGCAGTTGCGTGCTTTCGATAGAGCGAACTGGTTAGTGACAGGCGACCTTTGGTCAATTGCCTGACACACAGCACCGGCTAGACTGTTAATTGCAAAACGTGTGTGCCCGATGCAGGGCAAAGAGGAGGCACGATGAGCCTGGCAATGACGATCGTGATGTTGGTTTTCGGCTGGCTGGCCGTTGCCGCTGCCATGTTATGGGGAGTCCTGCGCATTACCCGGCGGCACCATCACCACCCGGTTCAATCGGCACCTGTGGCCGACAGCGAAAAACCGGCAGAACACCACGCCACCGCGCACTGAATAGCCCTTTCAGTCTAAAAAAAAAGGCCGCCTGAACACGTTCGTATTCAGGCGGCCTTTTCATTTATCGCCGATCAAGTTTCAGTGGCAATGCGCTTCTGCTTGGCGCGGCGCGACATCATGTTCAAGCCCTCGATCGTTGCCGAGAACACCATGGCCGCATAGACGTAGCCTTTCGGTACGTGGGCGCCAAAACCTTCGGCAATCAGCGTCATGCCGATCATGATCAAGAAGCCCAGCGCCAGCATCACCACCGTCGGGTTGTCGTTGATGAACTTGGCCAATGGATCAGCCGCCAGCAACATCACCAGCACCGACACCACCACCGCGATGATCATGATCGGCAAGTGCTCGGTCATGCCGACAGCAGTGATGATGCTGTCAATGGAGAACACCATGTCCAGCAGCAGGATCTGACCAATCGCCGCGGCAAAGCCCAGGGTCACGGTCGATGTCGCCGACTTCGGATCTTCCGGTGCCGGGTCCATGCTGTGATGGATCTCGGTGGTCGCCTTCCACAACAGGAACAGGCCGCCGGCAATCAGGATCATGTCCTTCCAGGAGAACGACTGACCAAGGATTTCAATCACAGGCTCCGTCAACTGGACGATGAACGCAATGGTGCTCAGCAGTGCCAGACGCAGGATCAACGCCATGCCAATACCGATGCGGCGAGCTCGCTGTCGATGTTGTACGGGCAGTTTATTGGTCAGGATGGAGATGAAGATCAGGTTATCGATACCGAGCACGATTTCCATCACCACCAAGGTGGCCAGGGCCACCCAGGCGGCAGGGCTTGCAGCAAGTTCTAAAAGGTATTCCATGGGTCAGTCCTGACTCGTATTAGACGTTAGATTTCCTGGGACGAAGATTCGGTTTTTTCTTTGTTTTCGCCCGATGGTTCTTTCTTGCTGATCATGCCACCAGTGGCGTCGCTGAGTGCTTGTTCGGCAGCCTTG
>NZ_JBFULH010000304.1:0-4978 GCF_056400445.1 Pseudomonas sp. P5_B2
GGGTCCGATTCACCCCATAACCCCTTGTGGGAGCGAGCCTGCTCGCGATAGCGAATTATCAWTCAGCATTGAAGTTGACTGGCACACCGATATCGCGAGCAGGTCGAATCGTTGTACCGTCGCTGCCACATGGGTTTGTGTTTCCTTACGAGCGGTTCACCTGCGCGATCATCCCGGGCGTTGCGGGTTCAGCCTTTGCCGGCACATCGGGGTTTTCCATGACCTGAAGGATTGAGGCTTCCGGGTCGAAATCGTCTTCTTCCAGCTCGATGAATTCCTCGGGCAGGAAGATATTCAGCACGATAGCGCACAACGCCCCGACGGTAATCGGTGATTCAAAAATGTTGTGCAGCGCCATCGGCAACTCGCGCAACACCTCCGGTACTGCGGCCACACCCAGGCCCATGCCGAGGGAAATCGCCACGATCAGCATGTTGCGCCGATGCAGGCCGGCTTCGGCGAGGATCTTGATCCCGGCCACCGCCACTGTGCCGAACATCACCAGTTCGGCGCCGCCAAGCACGGGTTTCGGCATCAGTTGCAGCACCGCGCCGATCATCGGGAACAACCCCAGCAGCACCAGCAAGCCGGCGATGAAGAACGCCACATAGCGACTGGCGACACCGGTGAGCTGGATCACGCCGTTGTTCTGGGCAAAGGTGACCATTGGCATGCTGTTGAACACGGCAGCCATCGCCGAGTTAAGGCCGTCGGCAAGCAGTCCGGATTTGATCCGGCGAATGTAGATAGGGCCTTTGACCGGCTGCCGGGAAATCATCGAGTTGGCGGTCAGGTCACCGGCGGCTTCCAGCGGCGACACAAGGAAAATCACCGCGATTGGCACAAACGCGACCCAGTCGAAGTTAAAGCCGTACTTGAACGGCACCGGCACGCTCATCAGCGGTACGTCAGGCAGGCTGGCGAAGTTGACATCACCCATCAGCCAGGCCACGACATAACCCAGGGTCAGGCCGATGACGATGGCGCCGAGGCGCAGAAAGGGCACATCGACCCGGTTCAACAGCACAATAGTACCGAGCACCAAGGCTGCCAGCGCCAAATGACTGGTCGCACCGAGGTCCACCGCACCGAAGCCGCCGGCGATGTCGGTCATGGCCACTTTGATCAGCGATAAGCCCATCAAGGTGATGATGGTGCCGGTCACCACTGGGGTGATCAGCATCCGCAGTTTGCCGATGAACTGGCTCAGCGCCACTTCAATAAACGCCGCAAAGAAGCACACGCCGAAGATCGTCGAAAGGATTTCATCGGTGCCGCCGCCCCGTGCCTTGACCATGAATCCGGCACTGAGAATCACACTGATGAACGAGAAACTGGTGCCTTGCAGACACAGCAAGCCAGAACCAACCGGGCCGAACCGTCGCGCTTGAACAAAGGTGCCCAGGCCCGACACGAACAGCGCCATGCTGATCAGGTAGGGTATTTCACTTTGCAGGCCGAGGGCGCCACCCATGATCAGGGTCGGCGTGATGATGCCGACAAAACTCGCCAGTACATGTTGCAGGGCGGCGAACACGGTGGCGGTCAGGTGCGGGYGGTCGTTGAGGCCGTAAATCAGGTCGTTATTGCGCGCAGCGGGGGCTTTTTCAGAGGCGGTCATGGTTGATTACAAGCCAAACGGCGGGCCGGGTCAGAAATTGGAGGCGCAGAATGCCAGCAGCGGGCATCAAGGGCAACGAACAAGATCTGCCGCCTTACACCGATCGTTTCCATGCTCCGCGTGGGAATGCAACCCGTGACGCTCTGCGTCACATTCAGAAGCGGAACGCGGAGCGTCCCTGGCGGCATTCCCACGCAGAGCGTGGGGAACGATCACTGCCTGAAAAGTCAGGTTTTGCTGAAGGCTGCCAGCAAATCCTGCTCAAACGCTTTCTGCGCATCACCCGGCACTTGCGCACGATGCCGCGCCAAATGAAACGCTACCTCAAAACTCATTTCGTCCTGACGCACGGCGCGCAACAACCCCTTGTCTTCCCAGCTGCGGGCAAAGTGGTTGGGCAAATACCCCACGTGTTTGCCGGACAGAATAAAGGCGAGGGTGCCTTCGACTTGCTCCGAGCGCGCCGAACACAATTTTCCTTGAAACGGTTCGTCGGTGCGCAGAAACCGGTAGGGATGATCGACCCGGTCGCAGGCTTGCAGTGCTTCGTCGTTCGGCGCGTCATCGGTGAACAGCGGATGCCCAGGGGCGCAATACAGGTGCTGGGTTTCGCTGAACAGTTCGCGGTAGTCGAACGCGCTCTGCGCCTGGGAGAAATAGCCGATGGCCAGGTCCAGCCGTTGCTGCAGCAGTAAGCGTTCCATTTCGCCGGGCATGGCACTGATCAGTTCGATGCGCACCGATTCGTCCCGCTCACGAAAGCGCCGGATCGCATCCGCCACCCGTTGCAGTACCGATTGATCAAGGGCTTCGGACAACCCCAGGCGCACTTCGCCAATCAATCTGCCCGCCACGCCGTTGGATTGATGACGAAACGCTTCGATGGACTCAAACAGCCCGCGCGTGGCGGTCAACAGCTGTTCGCCCTTGGGTGTGATCTTGAACCCGCCCTTGCCGCGACTGCACAAGCGATAGCCGAGGCGGGTTTCGAGTTTGGCCATTTGCTGGCTGATGCTCGACTGGCTCAAGCCGAGTTCACCTTGGGCGGCGCTAAACCCACCGCACTCGACCACGCGCACAAACAGGCGCAGCAGTTGCAGGTCCAGGTCGTGAAGTTGCCCGAGCATCAAACATTACTCCGCCATAAAGTCAGGTTAACAAACTTGATATTTCGCCAATGTATCCGAGCGCGCACGCTGCCACCACTTCCTCTGGTCAGGTGTTGGTCATGGCTCCCATGTTCAAGCTGAGTTTCCCCGCGCTGTTCCTCGCCATGGCTGTGTCGGCTCAGGCGCAGGAAAAGACGGTCAACCTCTACAGTTGGGCCGATTACGTGGCGCCCGAAACCTTGCAGGCGTTCGAAAAAGAAACCGGGATTCGCGTGCGCTATGACACGTTCGACTCTTCGGAAGTGCTGGAAACCAAACTGCTCACCGGCGGCAGCGGATACGACGTGGTGGTGCCGTCGTCCAGTGTCTTGGCCCGTGGTCTGGCGGCCGGCGCGCTGAAGGAAATCCCCCATGAAGGGCTCAAGGGCTACGCCAACCTCGACCCTGACCTGCTGGAAAAACTCGCCGCCGTGGATCCCGGCAATCGCTATGGCGTGCCGTACACCTGGGGCACGCTGGGTTTGGGGATGAACGTCGAAGCGGTTCAGAAACGCCTGCCCGACGTGCCGCTCAATAGCCTGGATCTGCTGTTCAAACCGGAATACGCCAGCAAATTGAAAGACTGCGGCATCGCGGTTCTCGATTCACCGCAAGAAGTCATCGGCCTGGCACTGCACTATCTGGGTAAAGATCCCTACAGCACTGACAAGGCCGATCTGACAGCCGCCGAGGCGTTGTTGCATCAGTTGCAGCCGAATGTGCTGTATGTCGCCACCGGGCGGCAGATCAGCGACCTGGCCAATGGCAGTGTGTGCCTGGCGCTGACTTACAGCGGTGACGCGAGCATGGCCGCCGATCAGGCGCGCAAAGCCAACAAGCCGTTTGAGGTGGCGTACCGGATTCCCAAGGAAGGCACGCTGGTCTGGCAGGACAACCTGGCAATCCCCAAGGACGCACCGCACCCCGAAGAAGCCCGGGCCTTTATTGAGTTCATGCTGCGCCCTGAATCCGTGGCGGCGCTGACCAACACGCTGTTTTTTGCCCCCGCCAACCAGGCCGCAACCCCGCTGGTGGATGAAGCAGTGCGCACCGACCCGGACATCTTTCCACTGCCCGATGTGCGCGAACGCCTGTACGCCGACCAAAGCATGAGTCTCAAGGACCTGCGTTCACGCACTCGCTTGTGGACCACCTTCCGTAGCCGCCAATAACAAAAAAGGAGAAGCCCATGGACGTCCCGATGAAAAACGATCAGGCCATGACCCGCGACAGCCTTTATGGCACTGCCGCCGAAAGCACCTACGCCGGTATCACCAGTTTCATGCGCCGTCGCTACAGCCGCGACTTGCGCGGTGTTGACGTCGCGGTCAGCGGTGTGCCGTTCGACACCGCCACCAGCAACCGCCCCGGCGCACGTTTCGGACCCCGCGGGATTCGCGCAGCGTCCACAGGAATTGCCTGGGAACGCCATTGGCCGTGGACCTTTGATCCGTTCGATCACTTGGCCGTCATCGACTACGGCGATTGCGACTTCGATTACGGTTCGCCGCACGCGACACCGGAAACCATTGAAGCCCACGCCGAGCACATCCTGAACAGCGGCAGCGCCATGCTGACGTTCGGCGGCGATCACTTCATTACTTACCCGCTGCTCAAGGCCCATGCACGCAAACATGGTGCGTTGTCGCTGATCCACTTCGACGCCCACAGCGATACCTGGCCGGACGAGGACGGCAAGCGGGTCGACCACGGCACCATGTTCTGGCATGCGGCCAGGGAAGGGCTGGTGGATCCGTCGCGTTCCGTGCAAATCGGCTTGCGCACCACCAATGACGATCAGCAGGGTTTCCAGGTGCTCGATGCACGTCAGGTGCATCGCCAGGGCTGCGAGGCGATTGTCGAAGCGATCCGGGCGAGGGTAGGGGATAACCCGGTGTACCTGACGTTCGATATCG
Organism: Pseudomonas sp. P5_B2; assembly: GCF_056400445.1. Classification (NCBI taxonomy): domain Bacteria; kingdom Pseudomonadati; phylum Pseudomonadota; class Gammaproteobacteria; order Pseudomonadales; family Pseudomonadaceae; genus Pseudomonas; species Pseudomonas sp. P5_B2. Next base: position 4,686 of record NZ_JBFULH010000304.1, read on the forward strand.
ATTGCCTCGACCCGGCTTTCGCCCCAGGCACGGGGACGCCGGTGTGTGGTGGCTTGAGTACCGTGCAGGCGCTCGAGATTTTGGGCGGATTACGCGGGATCAATCTGGTTGGCATGGACGTGGTCGAAGTTGCGCCGGCCTATGATCACGCGGACATTACCTCGCTGGCGGCGGCGACATTAGCGATGGAAATGCTGTGTTTGTATGCGGCCAGGCACAGAGTCGACCGCTAAGTGTGTTCGTTTGGGTTTGTTTTAACCAATTCTCTCAATCGAGTCTAAGCTCAACTACCA
>NZ_JBFULH010000305.1:0-4970 GCF_056400445.1 Pseudomonas sp. P5_B2
GGCATGAACAGCTCAGCCAGGGCCACCAGCTCGGCGATTGTCGCCTTATTGCCACGGCCGTGCTTTTTCAGCGCCTTGCGGGTGATTTCCATCTGATCGGAGACAGCGCCAAAACGCTGTGCTGCGATGATCGGATCCGGGCCGCTTTCGGCTTCTTCTTCATCATCCGTTGCTTCGGCGTCATCGTCATCGGTTTCGTCGGCAGCTGGAGCGGCCTTCGGATCGATCGGCGGTGGCACTTCTGCAGCAGGCGGCGCAATGCCGTCGTCCGGGTCGATATAACCGCTAAGAACGTCGGACAGGCGACCACCTTCGGTGGTGACGCGAGTGTACTCGGAGAGAATATGATCAACCGTGCCAGGGAAGTGCGCAATTGCGCCCATCACTTCGCGGATGCCCTCTTCAATACGTTTGGCGATTTCAATTTCGCCTTCACGTGTGAGGAGCTCTACCGTACCCATTTCACGCATGTACATGCGCACAGGGTCGGTGGTGCGACCAATGTCGGTCTCGACCGCTGCCAACGCTGCTGCTGCCTCTTCGGCCGCGGCTTCGTCAGTATCGGCGTCAGCCAGCATAAGGGAATCCTTATCTGGCGCAACCTCGAATACGTTGATCCCCATGTCGTTAATCATGCGGATGATGTCTTCCACCTGTTCCGGATCTGAAATATCCTCCGGCAGGTGGTCGTTGACCTCCGCGTAAGTCAGGTAACCCTGCTCACGACCCAGTGTGATCAACTCTTTGATACGAGACTGCTGTTGCGCTTTTCCGGACATAACACCCTATCCACTGAAGGTCTTGGCGGGCAAAAAACAAGCCGAGGATTATACCTGAGCTATGACCTCACGCGCCAGTTGAGGTCGGGTTTGATACAGCCATATTGCGTTTTAATAGGTCGCGCATCTGATTTGCGATCTCATTTGCTTCCTCCGGGGTCAATCCCGGCTGTCTGGCTTTCCTGATAAGTACTTCCAGGCTATCCGTGTGTTGAGCTGCCGATAACCTAGTAATGGTGTCTAAAAACTGTTGTTCAAGGTTGTCGCCTGCAATCAGCCATTCCTTTTCTGCCAATGCCTTGAGCAATCGCCCCTGTTCGGTTCCGTGCCAACGCGCCATTAGCTGAATTGAGTTTAGCTTAGGATTTTTTTGCACGGCCTCGATCAGGGCTACGAGCAGTTGCGCGTAGGTATTGCTCTCATTGGCAAAGTGGTTGGCGGTTTCTACCCGGCCAGCCAGGTCTGGGTGATGAATAAGGGTGCGCAGTGCAATCAGCGTGGGCGCTTCTACGGCAATCGGTGTGCGTGGGGCGCTCGGTTGATCACGATCACCGCCGCGCTTGCCATTCTTGTCCCACGGCTTCTTGTCCCACTTCTTGCCGCCAGCGCCAGGTTTCTTCGGCGTCCATTCCTGCTGCGGCACATACATCTCTTGTGACTGCGGCTGATGGTAGTCGCTGTAATCGGGCATGGCGTCGTAATCGATGCCTGGATCGTAAGCCGGAGGCGCGTCCTGGGGAGCGCTTTGCACCAGTTGGCTGACCGCTTCACCGCTAAGGCCGGTGATTTCGGTCAGGCGCTGGCGCATCAGGATGCGCAGGTTTGCACCCGGCACTTTGTCGATCAGCGGTGCAGCGAGGGTGGCCATGTGGGCCTTGCCTTCGAGCGAGCGCGGGTCCGACTCTTCGGTCAGCTGCTGGAAGAAGTAATCCGCCAATGGCTGGGCATGCTGGTTGATTCGTGCACGGAAAGCATCGGTACCTTCGGAGCGGACCAGCGTATCCGGGTCTTCGCCTTCCGGCAGGAACAGAAAGCGTGCGCGCCGGCCATCTTGCAGGCAGGGCAGCGTCGCTTCCAATGCTCGCCAGGCAGCGTTGCGACCAGCCTGATCGCCGTCAAAACAGAAAAGTACGTTGGGTACGACGCGAAACAGTCGTTTCAAGTGCTCTTCGCTGGTGGCGGTGCCCAGGGTCGCCACGGCATTGCGCAAGCCTTGCTGGGCGAGGGCGATGACGTCCATATAGCCTTCGACGACGATGATTTCGTCGAGGTTGCGGTTGTTTTTGCGTGCTTCATAAAGGCCGTAGAGTTCCTGGCCTTTATGGAATACCGGGGTTTCCGGTGAGTTCAGGTATTTAGGCTTGTCGTCGCCCAGTACCCGGCCGCCGAAGGCGATGATGCGCCCGCGGCTATCGCGAATCGGGAACATCACGCGATCGCGGAAGCGGTCATAGCGCTTGCCGGTTTCGGCGTTCTCGATCAGCAGGCCGGCATCGACCATGGCTTTTTGTTGAAGGGTGTCGCTGCTCAAATGTTTGAACAGATTGTCCCAGCCCGGTGGAGCAAAGCCGAGGCCGAAGTCGCGAGCAATCTCGCCGGTCAGTCCGCGACCTTTCAAGTAATCCACCGCCGCTTTGCGCGATGGATGGCTTTTTAGTGCATGACGGTAAAAGTCGGCGGCGGCGGTGAGCAGCGGATACAGCGGCGAGTCAGTCGGTTGCCGCGGTTTGTGCGGTCGGCCGCTTTCTTCGCGGGGGATTTCCATGCCAGCGGCTTTGGCCAGTTCTTCGACGGCCTGGATGAAGTCCAGGTTGTCGTGGTCCATCATGAAGCCGAGTGCGTTACCGCCAGCACCGCAACCGAAGCAGTAATAGAACTGTTTGTCGGGGCTGACGCTGAAAGATGGGGTTTTCTCTTTGTGGAACGGGCAGCAAGCGGTGTAGTTCTTGCCAGCCTTTTTCATTTGCAGGCGCGAGCTGACCACATCGACGATGTCGGTGCGGTTCAGAAGGTCGTCAATGAAGCTCTGGGGAATTAGCCCGGCCATGGCGTTCTCGTCATCTGCGCTGAAATGGACCCAAAACGAAGGGCGGCCGAACGCGGGTCGTTGTTTGAGGCACGCAAAATGTGCGGCTCGACCGGTGTCGTCTGCTTAATCGCTATCGGGGAGTGTATCTGCCGAAAATCCACTGACGTTAATACCAATCAGTTATCGACTGTTTGAAAGTGTTGCGCTGAATCCGCTACGGCCAGTCAATGGCCTCGGATAGCTCAAGTAAGCAGGCACACAAGCAGGTGCCTTGGGCTGATCGTCGTGAGAGGAATCAGTGGGTGTGCTCGTCAGTAGCCTTGGAAGGCTCGTCAGAAAAGACGTGCACCGCTGGCAAAAGAGCCAGGTCTGACGCTGTAAAGCAGATTTGTCTCGGTCGCGTCTGCGGCGTCGACAGTGAAGCATCAAGCGTTTTACGCAAATGCCATTAGCCCGGCTGAGGGCCGGGCTTGGCAGAAGCTTGCTACGATCGTCTGTGTATTAGTACAGACGAACGGCACGGCGCTGTTCGCGCTGAACTTTCTTCGCGTGACGCTTAACAGCGGCTGCTGCTTTGCGCTTACGCTCAGAAGTTGGCTTCTCGTAAAATTCGCGGCTACGAACTTCAGCCAGTACACCGGCTTTTTCGCAGGAGCGCTTGAAACGACGCAGAGCTACGTCGAAGGGTTCGTTCTCTTTTACTTTGACGGCTGGCATCCAGAGCTACCTTCATTCATTACCGGGGTCAACATCCTCGCGGCAAAAGAGCACTTGAAGACGTCGGTTTTTAAGGGTTGCGGATGTTAACCCCTCATCGCTCGGAATGCAAAGCCTCTGATCGAAAACCGCTGGTCGGGGCATCACGTGGCGACTATTATGCGCGCCTTCGAATTCAGCCTAAACAAGGCGCAAACCCATGCTAGTACTGGGATTAGAAACCTCCTGCGACGAAACCGGTGTCGCATTATATGACAGCGAACGCGGGCTGTTGGCCGACGCACTGTTCAGTCAGATCGACCTGCATCGTGCCTATGGTGGCGTGGTGCCGGAGCTGGCCTCGCGCGACCACGTCAAACGGATGCTGCCCTTGATTCGTCAGGTGTTGGCCGAAGCAGACTGTGTGCCGACCGAGATCGACGCCATCGCCTATACCGCGGGTCCTGGCCTGGTTGGTGCGTTGTTGGTGGGCGCTTCATGCGCCCAGGCGCTGGCCTTTGCCTGGGGCATTCCAGCCTTGGGTGTGCACCATATGGAAGGTCACTTGCTGGCGCCGATGTTGGAGGCGCAGCCGCCAGAATTTCCGTTCGTCGCTTTGTTGGTGTCAGGTGGTCATACGCAGCTGGTTCAGGTCGATGGGATCGGTCAGTACACGCTGTTGGGCGAGACTCTGGACGATGCTGCCGGTGAAGCTTTTGACAAGACCGCGAAAATGATGGGGCTCAATTATCCGGGCGGACCGGAAATCGCGCGCCTGGCCGATCAAGGTGTTGCCGGACGATTCACTTTCCCGCGTCCGATGTGCGACCGCCCAGGGCTGGCGTTCAGCTTCAGTGGCTTGAAAACTTTCGCATTGAACACTTGGCAGCAGAGCGTTAGCGCCGGGGACGACAGTGAGCAAGCCCGTTGCGACATCTCTCTGGCGTTCCAGCAGGCCGTGGTGGAGACTTTGACCATCAAGTGCAAGCGAGCCCTCAAGCAAGCGGGCATGAAGCGTCTGGTGATTGCTGGGGGCGTCAGCGCCAACAAGGCACTGCGCATCTCGCTGGAGAAAATGCTCGGCGACTTGAAGGGTGATGTGTTCTACGCCCGTCCGGAGTTCTGCACCGACAATGGCGCGATGATCGCGTTTGCCGGGTGTCAGCGCTTGCAGGCTGGCCAGCATGAAAGCCTGGCGATCAGCGTGCAGGCGCGTTGGCCGATGGAACAATTGTCGGCACTGTGATGAGCGGGGCTCACGTCCGGCATTTAAAAATGCCGTTCGCGCCCGGCAAACAGGTCGCGTAGATTGCCCCGATGACGCCAGACAATCAGCCCCGTTAGTACGCTCATGGGTAGCAAGGCCGCCGGCTCCTGCCACGCAAGCAGTGGCAGGGTCAGTGGTGTGGCGATCAGTGCGGCAAGCGAGCTGGTGCGGGTCAGGTAGAACGTCAGCAACCAGGCAC
>NZ_JBFULH010000306.1:0-4968 GCF_056400445.1 Pseudomonas sp. P5_B2
ACTTCAAGGGGGCTGAGCCATGGAATCGTTGCTGCCTTTTTTGCTGTTTGCCTTCGTTGCCTCGATTACCCCGGGACCGACCAATATTCTGGTGTTGAGCCACAGTTCGCGGTGGGGGCTAGGCGCCACACTGCCCATCATTTTTGGCGCATGCGTGGCGGCGTCGCTGATTGTGTTGGCAGTCGGGCTCGGCGTGGGCGAGACGTTGTTGCGGTTTCCGCGTGTGCAGCTGGCGATGTCCTGGGCCGGTGTGCTCTGGTTGAGTTGGCTGGCCTGGAAAATCTTTCAAAGTGAGCCGCCGTCACTGGCCCCGGCCACCTCGCGTGACGAGGGTCTGAGTGTGTTAGGCGCCGCCACCCTGCAATTGGTCAACCCCAAGGTCTGGATGATGGCGGTGGCGGTGGTGAGCGTGTTCGTCGGTGGTGGCGACAAGACCCTGCGGCTGCTGGTGTTATCGCTGGTGTTTCTGTTGGTCTCTTTGCCATGCATGACCCTGTGGGCATTGCTCGGCATGGGAAGTGCCCGGGCTTTTGGTTCGCCACTGGCGTTCAAACGCCTGAACTGTGCACTGGCTTTTTTGCTGCTGGTGTCGGCCTGGTTGACCGTACTGGTGTAGGTCGACCGTTGCCTGGACAGAGCGCTTTAATTAGCCGCTGGACCGGCAAGGCTCAAGTGGTTCGGCATCATTCTGAGCCAACAGTGGCCTGTTGAGACACCCGATTCCTGCCCGTGCGTTTCGCTTGGTAAAGCTGCTGATCAGCCCGTTTGATCAGCGCGGTCGCCGTGGTATCCAAAGGCGAGGCCAGCCCGATGCCGATACTGACGGTGACGTGCCCGACCGAGGCAAAGGTTGCATCGGCGATGGCTGCACGAATCTTTTCGGCAACGACTTCGGGGCTTTCGGGTACCTCGACTTCCGGCAGCAACACCGCGAACTCTTCACCCCCATAGCGGGCCAGGAAGTCTGTGGCGCGAGTGTTGTCCTGAATCAGCCGGGCGAGCTGGCGCAGCACTTCATCGCCGATGGCATGGCCGTGGGTGTCATTGATGTGCTTGAAGTGGTCAGCGTCGATGAACAGCAAGGCGAACGGGCGTCCCGTGCGTTGGAATAACAGGCTGTTTTCGGCYAGTTTTTCATCGAATCGCCGCCGGTTGAACACGCCGGTCAGCGCATCATGAGTCGCCAGTTTCAATAGCTCGGCGTTGGCTTGGGTGAGGGCCGCAGTGCGCTGTGCGACGGTGGCTTCCAGTGACGCATTGGCCTCTTGCAGCTCACGCTCTTTGCGCAGCAATGACTCAGTCATGCCTTGCAACGACTGGCCGAGCTGGGCAATTTCGCGCACCGAATGATCCCGGGGAAACCTCGCGCCGACCTGTTGGTTCTGTACCTGTTTGGCCGCTTTTGCCAGTTGCTCGATCGGACGGCTGAGGTACAGCGCCAAGTAGTAGGCCACCAGGCCAAATACCAGTGCCGCTGCCACACCCAACCCCAGCAGTTTGTAAAACAAGACACGTGCGGGCTCAAGCGCAATGTCCAGCGGTTGTCGAACCGCGATGTACCACGAAAGGTTCGTGCTCAATGGCGTTGGAACCGCGACCATACTGGTCAGGAAACCATCGCCCACCCACCAACCGGGGTTGGTGGGCGTCTCTATCGCAGCCGCCGGCATGATGGGCATTTGCTGCCCCAGGAGCCGTTCCGGGTAGAGCACTTTGCCGTCGTGGTCGACAATCAGCGCTTGCATTTCAGACGCCCGGTCTTTGCGCATGACCGCGGCATCCACAATCCGGGTCACCCAGCTCCAGTGCGCATGGGCGCCCAATACACCGACCACTTGACCCGCGGTATTGTGGATGGGCGCAGCGAAATCAATGAATCTCAACGGTTCGCCGGTAGCYGTCCCCGGCAACAGCTTGGCCAGTAATACTGCTTCATGAGGATCGCCGGTATAGGCATGGCGTAGCCCGGCCTGAAACCACGGGCGTTCTTTCACCGATTGATTGACCAGCAGGCCATTCACAGCTTGTCGCACACGCCCGTCGCTATCGGCTACGCCCATCCACGCGTACTCGGCGCGGGACTGCGAACGCAAATCCATCGAGGTCAGAATATCCGGATCGTCGAGGTTGCCACGTGTAAACAACGGGGCACGGCTAAGGAGGGAAACTTCGAGCTGCCGTTCGTGCAGTTGCGCACTCAACAACTCGGCCGCAGACCGGGCGGTGCTCAACAAGGCATTGCCGCTGGCCTGCTTCATTTGCCCGGTGGCGATGTGGCCCACATAAAACCCTACGCTGACCAGCGTGAGCAACGACAAACCCGCAAACCACAGGGTCAGGTGACTGCGCAGACTGGCTTTGATCATGGGTGGTTTCTAATGTCTGAGGTGGAAGTATGGTATGCGCAAAGCGTTGGGTGGGGCCAGTGGCAGAGAAATTCCCCCCAGCTCATGAACACGTCAGCGACCGCTTAAGCGGTCCCTGGCCTATGCTGTCGGCTTTTCAGCAAGCCGGTTTCTGGCGGGGAATATAGATGGAACATCGGTGTGAAGTAGCAGTGCTCGGTTTGGGGGCGATGGGCGCCGCCACGCTGTATCAATTGGCGAAAGCCGGGGTCAAGGTGACTGGCATCGACCGCCACCATCCACCTCACACCCAGGGTTCAAGCCACGGCGATACACGGATCACCCGCCTCTCGGTCGGCGAGGGTGCCGAGTATCTGCCGATCGTGCGCAACTCTCATCGCATCTGGCGGGAACTCGAAGCACTGTCCGGTGAGTCGTTGTTCGAACAGTGTGGCGTGTTGGTCATGACCTCCAGCCCCGGCTATGACGCAGACGATGACAATGACTTCACCCTGCGCACTATTCGTCTCGCGAAACGCTATGGTATTGAGCATGAGGTGTTGGCAGCCGAACAGATTCGTCAGCGCTTCCCGCAGTTTTCACCCGTGCTGGACACCGCTGTCGGCTACTTCGAACCGAGCGGTGGTTTTGTCCGGCCTGAGCGTTGTATCGCGGTGCAACTCAAACTCGCCGAGGAACGTGGCGCGACACTGTTCAACGGCGAAACCGTCACGCATATCACCTCGGATGATCAGGGCGTCACCGTCATCACCGACCAGCGCACAATCCTGGCCGACAAAGTGGTAATCAGCGCCGGCATGTGGTCGGCGGGTTTGCTGGGCAGGCCTTTCGATCAATTGCTGAGGGTGTGTCGGCAGAAGCTGTTTTGGTTTGAACTGGAGGAGGGGGCCCGGTTTGCATCGGTATCGCCGACCTTTATCTACTCACACGGCGCCGGCGATGAAGCCTCGAACTACGGCTTTCCACCGTTGCCCGGCGAGGGCAGCCTGAAGGTCGCAACCGAGCAATACAGTGAAGAATCTTCACCCGAGACGCTGGACAGAACCGTCAGCGAAGCCGAAGCAAGCGCCATGTTTGAGGCCCACGTGCGCGGCAAGATTGCGGGCGTCACCTCTCGGCTGGCCAACTCAGCGGTGTGTGCTTACACCGTGACCCCGGACAGTCACTTCATCATCGATGAACACCCGACACTGAAAAACACCCTGGTGGTGTCCGCCTGCTCGGGGCATGGCTTCAAGCACTCGGCTGCACTGGGTGAGGCGTTTGCGCAGTGGTGCATGCGGGGCAGCAGTGACCTGGATTTGTCGGCGTTTTCGTTGAAGCGGTTTGAGGGCAGAGGTGTTGAGTGAGTTCGGTGCTCAGTCCTCGGTAAGCAGCCGCTCGATCTGCGCCAGCTCCCACGCGCTGAGAAAACTGACCGGGTCGGTGCCGTAACGTTGCCAGCTGTCGAGATCACCCTCGCGGCCGTCGGGGCTGTGGCAGCTTTGGCAGTGGCGCACATGGACGCCGTCGACGTCGAGGGTCAGGCGCCAGCCGTCGATGTCGACTCGCACCTGGCCGGGCCCGGCAGGTATATCGAGGCGTCGCAAAAGGTGAGTGCCCAGGGCAGCATGGCGCAATGTCTGGTAAACCTCGCGGGCGGTCAGGGGTGGCACAGGAGTCTCCAGCAAAATATTGGTCAGGCGCCGATGCGCCGGGTTACGAAGCCAGCCATTCTTTGCGTAAACTTTTGCGCCTGCAAGCAGGTGCCCATTGATTCACTCGCGCCTGGCTCTATACGTTCGGGAACAGAACATGAWGCAATCCACTGTAATCATCACCTTCACCTGTCTTCTCAATGCAGGTGTGTTCAGCGTTCCGGTACAGGCGGCCGGTGATGTTGAAGCGGGTGCGACACTGTTCAAACGGATCTGCGGGGGTTGCCACCAGGTCGGGGAATCGGCACGGGGTTCATTTGGTCCGCAGCTCAACGGTATCTTTGGACGACATTCCGGCAGCACGGCGGATTATCAATATTCCGACGCCATGAAATCCGCCGGTATCGTCTGGACTCGCGAAACACTGACCGCCTACCTCGAAGCCCCGAAAGATGTGGTCCCTGGCACCCGCATGATTTTCTGGGGGGTCAGCGATCCGGAAAAGATCGGCAACCTGCTGGCTTACCTGCAAACCTTTCAGGAGCAGTAGCGCTTTACTTCATTCATCTAATTTCCCCAACTTTTGTGTTGTCGACAAAGTTGTTGTAGGGCGCAATGTAAATAGAAGTTTTACTCCGCCTTACAAATTCCTTACACAAAACAGCTGTACCATAAATGCCTTAAACCATCGCCTGAAAATCCCTCTTGCAAGTCCAGTGAGCCCGCATGCGCGCGGCATCAAAATGACTGAACCCCGGAAGCTACGACTTGAAAAACCTGATCAATCGCTTCGCAACTCCACTGACCACTGGCTTCTTTATCGTTTCTATGATTTCTGGCGTGGCGCTGTTCTTCCATTGGGCACCGGCGCTGTTTCATAGCATGCATGAATGGCTCAGCATTGTTCTTCTGGTTCCATTTGCGTTGCACTTATGGAAGAACTGGGGGCCTCTGATGGGGTATAT
>NZ_JBFULH010000307.1:0-4948 GCF_056400445.1 Pseudomonas sp. P5_B2
GTTGTTGAACTGATCGGCGAGGTCGCGGAAACGCAACACCGGGCCGGCAATCAAGTGCGGGAAAATCGCCACGAACGCCGCGAAATCGATCAGGTTGCGGGTCGCCGGAGTGTCACCCCGGTAGACGTCGATGATGTAGCTGATGGACTCGAAAATGTAGAACGAGATACCGATCGGCAACAGCACGTGGGTCAGGATAAACGGCGACAGGCCGACCGACGTCATCATCGCGTTGATGCTGTCGACGCCGAAGTTGGCGTACTTGAAATAGCCCAGGATGCACAGGTCAACGGCGACGCCGAGCAGCAGCCAGCGCTGGGCCGGTTTGGTTCTTACGCCAGCGGCACCGACTTTGAGGCCGATCCAGTAGTTCCACAGCGTGACGGCGGCGAACAGCGCCAGGAAGTCCACACGCCACCAGGCGTAGAACATGTAGCTGGCGATTAGCAGCAGCAGGTTGCGATAGCGTATTCCGCTCAAGTAGTACAAGCCGAGAAAGATCGGCAAGAACAGAAACAGGAATACATTGGATGAAAATACCATCCCGATCTCTCCGTGTTTAACCAACAGTCAAGGGCCAACGGCCCCCCCAAACCCCCCAGGAAAATCTGGAGAGCTACGATCGTTCCCACGCTCTGCGTGGGAATACCTCAATGGACGCTCTGCGTCCGCCTCGGCGTGTGACGCGGAGCGTCACGGGATGCATTCCCACGCGGAGCGTGGGAACGATCATCTGTTCAGGTGCTAAGAACCTTTGCCTTTTTCATTGGCCGGGTCGTAGACCTTGGTCAAATCTCCACCGAGGCGGAAGGTCTTGAACGGTTGCATCCCGTGTTTCTTCTTCAGCACATCCGGGGCGCAGGTGTAGAGCGTGCAGTACGGTTCGAGCYAGGCAAATTTCGAGTCGACCTTGAGGTCGGTCATGTCCTGTTCCTTGCCGTTCTTCTTCTCGAAGATGTCCGGGTCTTTCACCCCGGCCAGCACTTGATCACCCAGGCGTTTCAGCGCCCCGTTGTTTTCCTGGCGCAAATCCACACCGTTGACCTGCGCAAAACTGGCGATCATCGCCAGGGGCGGCAGGGCGTAGTTGTGGTAGGCGAGGGCGCGTTGCTCGCGCTTGAGTTCGTTCGGCAGGAAGCCTTGCGCATCGACTTGATTGGCGCCGACCTTGTATTCCTTCACGGCCCAGTCAAACAGGTCGCGGCGGTTGGTCGCGATCGACGTGGCCATCACCGACCAGGCCGCCCAGTACGAGTGATTGTTGGTTTGCTCCAGCGGCAGGTTGTCCCAGTCGCTGACAACCTGATCGGCCATTTTGCTGAACCAGGCTTCAATCAACTGCGACTCTTGCTGATGGTTGACCAATGGATTCGAGTTGGAGAATTTCAAGCGGATATACGACGAAGCCATGCTGCCCAGCGCCCATTTGCGCATGGACTTGCCGGTGTGGTTGAAGTCCTTGGACATCAACGCATCGGCCTTGGCCCAAGCCGTCAGCCAGCTCAACGTGCATTCCAGTTGTTCCGGACGACCGTCACGCATGAACTGCATCACGCGCTTGCTGGTGCCGCGCTCGATTTTGGTGATGTCGGCAGTGCTTTCACGAAAAGCTTTTTCCGATTGCTCGTTCAGGGTCGAACGGGCCTTGTCGGAGCCTTCGTATTTGCTGCGAAACTGCAGCGAGCCGGTGTACGGCGTCGGGATCGCATCACAGCTTTCGCCGCCGTCGCCGGTTTTGATTTTTTCAATCGGCGCGAAGTAGCCCTGTGGCGGGCGCAGCGGCGCGGCGGCCTGGCTGGCACCGGCGAACATCGCCAGCGTCAACAGCGAGGGAGCGAGTAGATTTTTCAACGTTCGGTTTTGCATGGCAGACCTCATTGCCCGGCCTGAGCGGTACGTTGCTCAGCTCTCGGGAACACGTTGCGTTTGCAGATTTTCGCTTCGACTTTCTGCGGCGCGGCACCTGCTTCAGGGCCCTGGACTTCGACGGCCAGCAGATTCTGCGAGGCCCAGTCTTCGTCCGTGCGCAACTCAAAGGCGAAACGCCCGTCGGTGTCGGAGGTTTCCGGTTTTTCGATCTTGATGTCCTCGTGGCGACCGTTCATGTACCAGAGGGTGGCTTGCAGGGTTTTCACCGACGGATCGGCGAAGCGGATATCAACCTGGTGGCTGCTGTTCTGCAGATTCAGGTTCTTGCTGTTGACCATCAATTCGTTCTTGCCCGGTTTCAGCGTGGTGCTGCCGGACATCTGTGCATCCTTGCCTTCGCAACCGTTGTCCAGCAGCGCCATCATCTGGCGGTAGATGGTTTCCTGATCAAGGCGATAAAGCGGCGAGAATTCCCAGATCAGAATCTTTGGCGGCTTGGTCTGGAACTCTTCGCTGCCCAAGTACTGCAGCATCGAACCTTCCAGGCCACCGCCGGGGAACGCCACGTTGAGGATGTCAGCGCCGATGGCCTCTTCAAGGAAACCGGAGAAGTTGTAGTTCTTGCCGCTGTGGCTGGTGCCGACCAGGGTGATCTCCGGGTTGCCGGCGTCGCTGAACAGATCGCCGTCGGCGGCTTCGCCCTTGGGCTCGGTGGTGAACTGATCCATGTACTGGACCGCGTAGCTGGTGCCACAGAGTTGACCGGCCATGTTGTGTAACGTTCCGGTCTTACCCATGCGACCCGACTTGTGGGTCTCGAATTCACGTTTCGCAATGCCTGCAAACGCCGGGATCTGCTTGACCTTTTCCGCAACGATTTTTGCTGTGCGCTGGGCGCCATACGGCGTCCAGTGCTGATCGCCACGGAAGTAGAAGTCGTGGGCGGGCAGGGTCTCTGGCAGCGATTCGTTGGTCAGCGGCGACAAGTCTGGCACCACGTAACCCATGGCGGCGAAACGCCCGAGCATGGACTTGTAGTTCCGCAAAGCCTTGTCGAAATCGTACTTGGCCTTTTCTTCCGGGTTGAGCTTGTTGCGGTTCACCAGGCCACGGGTCGGCTGATAAACCACCACCAGTTCCACGCCTTTGCTCTTGAACGCATCGTGCAATTCTTTCATGCGTTTGTAGCCGGCGGGGGTGGTGTCGAATTCGGTGCGCAAGTCTTCCTGGGTACGGAACAACCAATCACCCTGGGCCTGCACCAGCGTGGTGAAGTTCTGCTGATAACGCGTGGTGTAGTTCTTCGCGTCATGCGCTTCGGGGCACAGGTTGCAGCACGGTTCTGCTGAGAATTTTGGCGCCTGGGCGTCATCGGCACGAACACCGCCGCTGGCCGCGAGAATGCCGGCGGTCAGGGCCGACAGGCTGAGTAATTTGATCAAGTGTGTGTGCATAAAATTATCCTCAGTCCCGCATTTCGGTCTGGCGTTCGACAGGGTCGATCAGCACGGCTTTCTGCTGGCGCACCAGCAGGTCGAGAATTTCATCCTGACGCTCGCCGAGAATCCCGCTGAAGCTGATGCCGCTGGATTTGGTCGGAGCGAGCATCGACACGCGATACAACTCGACACTCAGCGGCGAGTCGATGGACAGCGGGCCACTGCCATTACCGGCCAGTTCGCCGCCGACCACGATCAGCGACACCTGGGCGTCGAACGGGTCGAGCTTGATGTCGCGGTCGGTGTCGCTCAGGTCTTTGATGTGGCCGTAGACACCGGTCAGGCCGTTGGCCAGGGACAGGTTTTCGTAAAGGCGAATGTTCACGCTGTTACGAATGCGGATGCCGTGGCGTTTGTTGCTGATCACCTTGTTGCCGTAGATCAGGTTGTCGGCACTCTCGTAGAGGGTGATGCCGTCGGTGTGGTTCTTGTAGATCTCGTTGTAGGCGATCAGGTTGTTTACGCTGTTACGGTCGATCACCAAGCCCGAGAGCTTGTTGTCGTAGCTACGGTTGTTGAAGATGAAGCTGTCGTTGACCTCACGGGAAATAATGATTCCGTGCTTCTTCTTCGTCCCGTAGACGGTGTTGTCGGCAATGATCAGGCCGTGGGAACGGTCATGCGGGTCGATGCCGTAGACGATGTTGTCTTTGTAGGTGTTGCCCTTGACCACGAAGTCGCGGGTTTCGTAGCAGTAGAAGCCGTACCACATGTCCGAGAACTCGGAACCGACGATCCAGCCCGTCGGTTCAGGGCGCTTCAAGACCTTGGCCATGTTCGGCGTGTACTGGGAAATACTCACGCCGTAGGACTTACTGTTGGCGTAGCCGAAACTGGCGATCTTGCTGTTGGCGATGTAGGTTTCGGTGCCACCCCAGGCCAGCATGAACGGCCGGAACTCCTTCGGCGACTTGAAGGCCGCCGGGCCGCTTGCCTTCTCGCTCCAGCCAGTGATTTTGGTGTCGCGCACAAACAGTTGACCGTCGTTAACCAGGAACGAACCGGCCTCTTGCGACAGGCGCAATTCCTGGGTCTGCTTGTCGATTTCCAGGATGCCGTGGCGACCGACCACAATCGGCAACTTCGCCAGGAACACGCCCGGAGAGGTTTCGCTGAAGTACTGCTTGGGCACCTTCTTGGCCAGGTCCTTGAGGTTCATGTAGCCGTCGTCGACGAAGATCGCCTGCGGGATACCGTGCTGACGCACCACCCATTCGGCCATCTTGTTGTCGCCGCCGATAAAATCTTTCAGGGCGTCTTCCTGCATCATCCGGCGCACGCTGATTTTGCCGGCCTTGGTGCGCACGATTTTCGCGGCGATGGCCTCGGCGGTGAAGCCAGAGGTGTCCGGCAGTTTTGGCCTGGCCAGTTCCAATGGTGCAGTCGGCGCGCTGCTGACGGTGTAGGTCTTGGCCTGTTGCAGTTCCTTGGCCATGGTCGCCGGCTTGCCTGGTTTGGGCGCAGCCGGTTCCACGTTGGCGAAGGCAGCCGCACTGGCCAGCAGCATCGCGCCGGCCAGCAAGGTCATGGAACCTTTCTTGGCTCTGTTCATGTCGGGCACTCCCTTCGCGGTTCGCATC
>NZ_JBFULH010000308.1:0-4946 GCF_056400445.1 Pseudomonas sp. P5_B2
GCCTGCTCGCGATAGCGGAGTGTCAGACACATAATTGTCGACTGACACTCCGTTATCGCGAGCAGGCTCACTCCTACAGGGGGATCGTCGGCGGCTACAAATTTTGCGTCGAACAAAACCTAGAACGTGGTGGCAAACACCACTTGGCTGTAGAGGTTGTTGTCGGTGTTGCCTAACTGGGTGCCACCCTGGGCAGCGCTCTTGTCCGGGCTGTACAGACCAATCAGCGGCATGACGGTCAGGTGATCGTTGACGTGCCATTCGGCGTACAAGTCAACCTCTTGGCCATCGGTGTTGCCCAGGTTGCGGTCGATGGTGTCGAAGTTGAATAACAGCACGCCGACACTGAGGTTTTCCAGTGGCGAGACTTTCAGCGAGACGTTCTGGATACGTGAGTTGGTGTTGAACGGACCGGCATAGTTACCGGCCACTTCACCCTGGAACCAGGTGCCGTAACCGCGACTGAAGCCGTAGAACAAGGTGTCGTAGTTTTCCGAGAAGCGGCTGTAGCGGTAGCCGACATAAGGTGCCCAGATCGCGTCGGAAAAGGTCCAGCCGGCTTCCAGGTACCAGGCGTCTTCGTTGCTGGCGTTCGGTTTATCCTCTTCGGCGTATTCACCGGACAGGAACAGGTCTTTCACTCCGGCGTTGCCAGTGGCGCGCAAGGCGTAAGTCTTCATGCCATCGCGCTCAAGCTGCAACGGCGAGGCGTACTGCTTGTCGACATCGTTGGTGTCGATGTAGGTAAAACCGATCGTGCCTGCCTCGGCGACGTGTTCGAGGGTGCCGACGTACATTTCGGTTTTGGCTTGGGCGCGGTTATTCGACTTCAGCCACATCAAGTCGCTGCGCCAGCCTTCTTTGCCACCAAGGCGCAACACAGCGGTTTCGTCGAAGGCTTTGCGGGCGGCGAGGTAGTAGGCGCCGCCGCGATTGAACTCGCCGTCGGCCACACCTTTGCCCAGGTTCAGCGCGTCGCCATCGATGAGGAAACCGTCGCCGACCACGATGTTCTGGCGTCCGAAGGACAGGTCGACGCCGTCATCCCCCATTGCTTCAAACAGCTTGCCCGAGCGCCATCCGAGGTAGGCGTCTTCGAACTTGGTGGTGCGTTCCGTACCGTCGGTGAACCCGGCGGCATCGCCGTCACCCCAGGTGCCGGAGCTGAGCATATTGCCGGCGCCGTAGGCGGTGCCGAAGTCGGCCAGGCCTGTGTCGAAGCTCAGGCCGTATTTGATGTAACCCTCGCGCCATGACGAGGAACCCTCGTCGAGTCGGCCGGACAACGCGTAGTTTTCCTGGCTGTGGAACATGCCGAAGACCGCTTCCAGCGTGGCGTTCAGGTGACTGTCGTCATTGGCATAGAGTTCGTAGGCATTGGCCTGGGCAGCACTGATCAGCAGCGCGAGCGTCGAGAGACGAAGCAAGGGGGACTTGAGCATGGTGTGGCATCCATTCTTGTTCATGACCACAGGGTTGAGGTCTTTATCGATACTACGGCCCGGAATTTTTTCGCCCTTTTGTGTGGTTGCCAAAGAGTTGCCTGTGCTTGCCAAAATGTCCGGTTTGGCAGCCCGGCCAACACGACTGGCACGCAGGGCAAAACCTGCGCGTCACTGACCGCTGACAATCCGTATCAACCCTGCTGTTGCTTCCCCTCACGGATTCTCAAGGTCGCCTGCTTATGTTCACTTCACAGAAATTTTCCCTCATCGGTTTGTTGACCCTGGCGCTCGCGCAAACCGTGGTCGCCGCCGATTGCACGCCGGACCAGGGCCACGGCGCCCAGGTATTCGCCAATGAATGCGGGGTGTGTCATTCGGTGAGCAAAGGCTCGGCGGGGATGATGGGGCCGAGCCTGGCAGGCGTGGTCGGGCGCAAGTCCGGCTCGCTCGAAGGCTTCAGCTACTCCCAGGCGATGCGCAGCAAAGACGTGACCTGGCAAGCCGAAACCATCAACCAACTGATCACCCAACCCCAGGCCTATGTGCCCGGGACCTACATGCCCTACATGGGGCTGGCCTCCGCCGATGACCGTCAGGCGGTCGTTTGCTATCTCAAAGAACAACGCTAATCAGCCGGACTTCCAGGTTGAACCACACGTTTGAACGACAGGTGAATTATGAGCAACGTTGAAATTCTGCCGCAGGTTGCTGCTTTCCTTGGCCGCCGTCACGGCTGCTTCATTGACGGCCAATGGGTGTTGGCGGATGGCCCGACTATCTCTGTGGTCAACCCGGCCACCGGGCAAACCCTTTGCGAAACACTGGACGCACCGCTGGACGTGGTTGAGCGCGCCGTGCAGTCGTCCCATGCCGCGTTCAAATCCGGCGTGTGGTCTGGTTTGCGTCCGGCCGACCGTGAACGCATCCTGCTGAACTTCACTGCCCTGGTTGAAGCACACGCCGAAGAACTGGCGCAGCTGGAAACCTTGAGCCAGGGCAAGTCGATCAACATGGCCCGCGCCCTCGATTTGAACGCCACCGTGGAGTTCATGCGCTACATGTCCGGCTGGGCGACCAAGATCGAAGGCCAGACCTTCGACGTGTCGATCCCGCTGCCGCCGGGCGCCAAGTTCACCGCGTTCACCAAGCGTGAGCCGGTGGGCGTGGTGGTGGGGATTGTGCCGTGGAACTTCCCGCTGCTGATCGCTGCCTGGAAGCTGATGCCGGCGCTGGCCACCGGCTGCACCGTGATCATCAAACCAGCGATGGAAACCCCGCTGACTGCCATGCGCCTGGCTGAACTGGCACTGGAAGCGGGCATTCCCGCTGGCGTGTTCAACGTCGTCACCGGTGGCGGCGCCTCGGTGGGTGGCGTGCTGACGGCGCATCCGTTGGTGAGCAAAGTATCGTTCACCGGCTCCACCGCAGTGGGCAAAAGTGTGGGCGTGGCGTGCATGGAAAACATGACGCGCTTCTCGCTGGAACTGGGCGGCAAAAACCCGATGATCGTGCTCGCCGATGCCAACATCGAAAAAGCCGTTCAAGGTGCAATTCTCGGCGGCCTGCTGAACAACGGTCAGGTCTGTGCGGCAGCTTCGCGCTTCTATGTGCATCGCTCGATCCACGACCAATTCGTCGAAGCCCTCGCCGCGGCGGTCTCTGCCATGCCAATCGGAGCGGGCATGAACTGTGATGCCGCGATTAACCCGCTGGTGTCGCGCAAGCAACAACAAAGCGTGCTCAAGCACATCGAACTGGCCCGCCGCGAAGGCGCGCGTGTGGTGGCGGGCGGTGAGTTGGTGGAAGGCGAGGGCTTCTACGTGCAGCCGACCATTCTGGCCGACATCGACCACAGCATGGCCGTGGCCCGTGAAGAAGTGTTCGGCCCGGTGCTGGGCGTGATGCCGTTCGACGACGAAGACGCCGTGATCGCGCTGGCCAACGACAACCGCTACGGCCTGGCGGCCAGCCTGTGGACCAACGACCTTGGCAAAGCCATGAACCTGGTGCCGCGAATCGAGGCCGGTACGGTGTGGGTCAATGCCCACGTGCTGCTGGACCCGGCGATGCCGTTTGGTGGCGTCAAGCAATCGGGCATGGGCCGCGAGTTTGGTCGCGCGGTGATCGAGGCGTATACCGAGTTGAAGTCGGTGTGCATCGCACACTGATTTGATGAATCAAGACGGCCCCTGCAACGGGGGCCGTTGGCTTGACTGACTAACGGCGACACGGGCGACGTGGAACCCATTGCCTCCAGTTAATAGGAAGCATTACTATTCGCGCCTCCGTCTCCACAGCACACCGCAATGACCCCCAAGCTGCCCCGCAGACATGGCTTTTTCGTCTATTACGAAGAATTGGTTGGCACCTGGACCCGTCGCCTGAGAAATCGTCAGCAGGCCGAGGACCTGGCCCACGACACCTTCGTGCGGGTGCTTGAGTCAAATTCGGCAGCGGTGGAACAACCTCGGGCGTATCTGCACCAGACCGCGCGCAACATCGCGGTGGACGGTTATCGGCGTGAGGATCGCCGGGGCGCCATGGAGTCGGAGGCGATTGATCTGAGTGTGTCGTCGTCCGGCGACCCGGAGCAGTACATGCAGGCGATCCAGTTGGCTGATTCCATCGAACGGGCGCTCACCGAGTTGCCGGTCAATTGCCGCAAGGTGTTTGTGTGGCAAAAGATCGAAGGCCTGACCCAGGCTGAAATCGCCGAACGCCTGGGTTTGTCCAAGAACATGGTGGAAAAGTATATGATCCGCACCTTGCGGCATCTGCGTGACCGCCTCGACGGATCGCAAGCATGATCGGTCGCGCCTTCTCCTCCCCAGCCAAGCAGGAACTTCCATGATGGATACTCGTGATTGTGCGTGTGGGAAAACAATGGTTCGCGACGATGCGGCGCGGTGGTTTGTGCGTTTGCAGGAGCCGGCGGCGGACGTCGAGGAGTATCGGCGCTTCGATGCCTGGCTGAACGAACATCCTCAGCATCAAGATGAATTTGAAATGCTTCAGGGCTTGTGGATCGCGGCTGACCTGGTGCCGACCGCGCGCCTGCAAGCCTTGTGTGAAACCGCGCCTGCTCGCCGCACGCGTCAACCGTGGGTGCGTTATGCGGTGGCGGCCAGTGTGGTGGCCGTGGCGCTGGGTGTGGGTTGGTTCAGCGGATTGCATCAACCGGCGCCTTATACCGCTGAATATTCCACGGTGTTGGGTGAACGTCGGCATGTGGTTTTGCCGGACGGTTCGTTGATGGACATGAACAGCCGTAGCCGAATTCAGGTGCGTTTTGAAAAAGACCGGCGTGGCATCGAGCTGACTGAAGGCGAAGCGATGTTCAGCGTCGAACACGACTCCAGCCGACCGTTTGTGGTCGAGGCGGGCAACGGCCAGGTCACGGTCACCGGCACGCGCTTCGATGTGCGGCGCGATCCGTCGCAGACCCGGGTGGCGGTGGAGCAGGGCACGGTCAAGGTTCAGGGGCAGGGCACCGATGTCATC
>NZ_JBFULH010000309.1:0-4928 GCF_056400445.1 Pseudomonas sp. P5_B2
TTTGTGCGATGTCTTCGGCGTTGTCCTGCCCCATCACGGTGATGAAGATCTTCGCGTGACCGACGTCACGGCTGACTTCAACAGCGGTAATGGTGACCAGGCCGACGCGCGGGTCTTTGACTTCACGACGGATCAGCTGTGCCAGCTCACGCTGCATCTGATCGCCGATACGTTGGGTACGGCTGTATTCTTTTGCCATGTCTTGTTACCTGTTACTGCCCCACGGTGAAACCCGAGGGGTCTGAAAGCGGCAAACGCCCGGCCTGACAAAAGCCAGACCGGGCGTTGCGTTTAGAGTCCTGACGCCGTGCCGCGCACTTGCATGCGGCGGCTCGCCGTGGCCCTTGAAGTGCGCGAGTCAGAGGCTGCGAGCAACCTGAACCTTCTCGTAAACTTCGATCTTGTCGCCAGGTTTGACGTCGTTGTAGCTCTTGACGCCAATACCGCATTCCATGCCGGCACGTACTTCGGAAGCGTCATCCTTGAAGCGGCGCAGGGATTCCAGCTCGCCTTCGAAGATAACGATGTCTTCACGCAGTACACGGATTGGACGGTTA
This sequence comes from Pseudomonas sp. P5_B2, assembly GCF_056400445.1. Taxonomy (NCBI): domain Bacteria; kingdom Pseudomonadati; phylum Pseudomonadota; class Gammaproteobacteria; order Pseudomonadales; family Pseudomonadaceae; genus Pseudomonas; species Pseudomonas sp. P5_B2. The sequence continues at coordinate 558 of NZ_JBFULH010000309.1, forward strand.
CGGTGAACAACACCTTCGATAACCATGCAACCGGCGATCGCGCCAAACTTCGGCGAACGGAACACGTCACGCACTTCAGCGATACCCAGGATGTTCTCGCGAACATCGCTGCCCAGCATACCGGTGAGGGCTTTCTTGACGTCTTCGATGATGTCGTAGATCACGTTGTAGTAACGCATATCCAGACCTTCCTGCTCGACGATCTTGCGAGCGCCAGCATCGGCACGCACGTTGAAGCCGAACAGTACAGCGTTGGAGGCCAGTGCCAGGTTAGCGTCGGATTCGGTGATACCACCGACACCGCCACCAACAACACGCACTTGCACTTCGTCGTTACCCAGGCCGTTCAAGGCACCGTTCAACGCTTCCAGCGAACCACGGACGTCGGATTTGAGGACGATGTTGAGCGTCTTCTTCTCTGCCTGACCCATGTTTTCGAAGATGTTTTCCAGCTTGCCGGCGTGAGCACGGGCCAGCTTGACTTCGCGGAACTTGCCTTGACGGAACAGAGCCACTTCACGGGCTTTCTTCTCGTCCGACAGCACGCTCATCTCATCACCAGCGTCCGGGGTACCGTCCAGGCCGAGGATCTCGACAGGGATGGAAGGACCGGCTTCTTTGATTGGCTTGCCGTTCTCGTCGAGCATTGCACGTACACGGCCATAGTTCGAACCGACCAGGACCATGTCGCCTTGGCGCAGGGTACCGTCTTGAACCAGAACGGTAGCTACCGGGCCACGACCTTTGTCGAGACGCGATTCAACCACAACGCCACGGCCAGGGGCCGAAGGTGTTGCTTTAAGTTCGAGAACTTCGGCTTGCAGCAGAACAGCTTCGAGCAACTCGTCCACGCCAGTACCGACTTTCGCCGAAACCGATACGAACGGGGTGTCGCCGCCCCACTCTTCCGAGGTCACGCCGTGAACCGACAGTTCGCTACGGATGCGATCGAGATCAGCGCCCGGCTTGTCGATTTTGTTCACTGCAACAACCAGTGGAACACCGGCAGCCTTGGCGTGCTGAACGGCTTCAATGGTCTGCGGCATCACGCCGTCGTCCGCTGYAACCACCAGGATCACGATGTCGGTCGCCTTGGCACCACGAGCACGCATTGCGGTAAACGCGGCGTGACCCGGGGTGTCGAGGAAAGTGACCATGCCGCGATCAGTTTCAACGTGGTACGCACCGATGTGCTGGGTGATACCGCCGGCTTCGCCAGCAGCTACCTTGGCACGACGGATGTAGTCGAGCAGCGAGGTTTTACCGTGGTCAACGTGGCCCATTACGGTCACAAMCGGTGCACGGGAGAACGTCTCACCTTCAAACTTCAGGGACTCGGCCAGGGAATCTTCCAGGGCGGTGTCGCTGACCAGGGTCACTTTGTGGCCCAGCTCTTCGGCTACCAGCTGAGCAGTTTCCTGATCAAGCACCTGGTTGATGGTCGCTGGAGTACCCAGTTTGAACATGAACTTGATGATTTCAGCAGCCTTGACCGACATCTGATTGGCGAGATCGCCAACAGTGATGGTCTCGCCAATCTGCACATCACGCACGACAGGGCCGGTTGGACTCTGGAAACCGTGGGCGTTGCGTTTCTTCAGCTTGGCCTTGCCGCGACCACCACGACGGAAGCCATCGCTTTCTTCGTCGGTAGTACGTGGCGCAACACGTGGCGCAGGCGCTTTCTCTTTGACCGAAGCACGATGCGGAGCGTTTTTGCGCTCTCCATCGCCACCGCCGCTGCGACGATTGTTATCGTCGGCACGTGGTTTGTCCGGACGGCGCTGCTCGTTCTGCTTGTTGCGAACGTCAGCAGACGGTGCTGGTGCAGCCGCTACAACCGGCGCGCTTTCACGCACAGGTTCGGCAACTGCAGCAGGCGCCGCAACAGCGCCGGAAGTAGCTGATTGCGCAGCAGCAGGCTGGCGACGCGCTTCTTCTTCGGCGCGACGCTTGGCTTCTTCTTCAGCCTTCTGACGAGCAACATTTTCTACTGCGCGACGTTCATCCAGTTCGCGTTTGCGCTCGGCTTCGATTTCTTCCGGGCTGCGCTGTACGAACACTTTCTTTTTACGGACTTCAACGCTGATGCTTTTGCTGCCAGCAACACGCAGGGTGCTGGTGGTTTTACGCTGCAGCGTGATCTTGCGTGGTTCTTCCACTTTCGCCTTGTGGCTGCTTTTCAAATGAGTCAGCAACGATTGCTTCTCACTGTCAGTCACATTTTCTTCGGCGGCGGTGTGCGGCAGACCTGCCTCAYGCATCTGCTGCAACAGGCGCTCTACCGGTGTTTTGACCTCATCGGCCAGTTGTTTCACCGTGACTTGCGTCATGCACTTCTCTCCTCAGGCCGCGCCTAATTACTCGAACCAGTGGGCTCGGGCGGCCATGATCAACTTGCCGGCACGATCATCGTCAATGCCGTCGATGTCGAGCAGGTCGTCAATAGACTGCTCGGCCAGGTCTTCGCGGGTAATTACGCCGCGCACCGCCAGTTCCATCGCCAAATCCTTGTCCATACCCTCAAGCGAGAGCAGGTCTTCGGCCGGATGGGCGTCTGCCAGCTTTTCCTCAGTAGCGATGGCTTTGGTCAACAAACGATCCTTGGCACGAGCGCGAAGCTCGTTGACGGTTTCTTCGTCAAAGCCGTCGATGTTGAGCATTTCTTCCAACGGTACGTAGGCAATCTCTTCCAGGCTGGTGAAGCCTTCATCTACCAGCACCTGTGCCAGGTCTTCGTCGACTTCCAGCTCGTCGATGAAGTTGCGCAGGATGTCGCCGGTTTCTGCTTGCTGCTTAGCCTGGATGTCCGATTCGGTCATCACGTTCAGGGTCCAGCCAGTCAATTGGCTAGCCAGACGCACGTTCTGACCACCACGACCGATGGCCTGAGCCAGGTTATCTGCGCCAACGGCGATGTCCATTGCATGGGCATCTTCGTCAACGATAATTGCCGCCACTTCAGCCGGCGACATTGCATTGATCACAAACTGAGCCGGGTTGTCGTCCCACAGGACGATATCCACACGCTCACCGCCCAACTCACCCGACACTGCCTGGACGCGCGAACCGCGCATACCGATGCAAGCGCCCTGCGGGTCAATGCGTTYGTCCTTGGAGCGGACCGCGATCTTGGCGCGCGAACCCGGGTCACGGGACGCAGCCATTACTTCGATCAGGCCTTCAGCGATTTCCGGCACTTCGATGCGGAACAACTCGATCAGCATTTCCGGCGCGGTACGCGACAGGATCAGCTGCGGGCCGCGGTTCTCGGTGCGGATTTCCTTGAGCAGCGCACGCAAACGCACGCCGACACGGAAGGTTTCGCGAGAGATGATGTCTTCACGAGCSAGCAACGCTTCAGCGTTGTTGCCCAGATCGACAATCACGTTGTCGCGGGTCACTTTCTTCACGGTGCCGGAGATGATTTCCCCCAGGCGCTCGCGATAAGCGTCAACGACTTGAGCGCGCTCGGCTTCACGAACTTTTTGCACGATGACTTGCTTGGCAGTCTGTGCAGCGATACGGCCGAACTCGATGGATTCGATTTTTTCTTCGACGACATCGCCAACCTTGGAACCAGGATGCGTTTCGGCAACCYTGCTCGGCCAGGTTTCAATGGCCGGATCGTCCAAGTCAGCTTCTTCGACGACCGTCCAGCGACGGAAAGTCTCGTAAGCACCGGTGTGGCGATTGATTTCCACACGCAGATCAACTTCGTCCTCGAAACGCTTTTTGGTAGCAGTGGCCAGAGCCAGCTCCAGCGCTTCAAAAATTACGTTTGCCGGTACGCCCTTTTCATTGGATACCGACTCAACAACCAGCAGTACTTCTTTGCTCATCGTACGCCTCGCCTTTCGCAAGCCATTGGATCCGCGGGATCCGCGTCTCAGTCAAAACTGGGAATAATGTTGGCCTTGTCGATCATATCGATCGGCAACAGGAATTCATGGTCTTCTACTTGCACCACGACGTCCTGCTCTTCTACAMCTCGCAGAAGGCCCTGAAAGTTGCGTCGTCCTTCAAAAGGCGAGCGCAGCTTGATCTTCACTTGTTCACCGGCAAATTTTGCAAACTGCTCAATAGTGAACAGCGGGCGTTCCATGCCAGGCGAGGAAACCTCAAGGGTATATTCAACGGCGATCGGATCTTCAACATCCAGGACACCGCTGATCTGACGGCTGACAATGGCACAATCGTCCACCAGCACACCGCCCTCTTTATCGATATAAACGCGCAACATCGAGTGACGACCCTGAGCCGAAAACTCAATACCCCAGCATTCATAGCCCAGGGCCACGACCACCGGGGCCAACAAGGCCTGCAACTCTTCTAGCTTGCTCGACACCTGAACCCCCTCGTGCATGTATG